>NZ_JBYTEO010000014.1:0-114939 GCF_058791355.1 Pseudomonas sp. EB271-G4-1 | reverse complement strand
ATTTACGCACCGAACTGGGGGCGGGGCCGTTGGCGTTGCTGAAGTTGCGTGGCTTTAAGTTGCCGACGCAGATTTTTCTCGGCAAGGACGAGAAAGCTGTGCCCTATGCAATGAACGGGAGGTTTGAATGAGCCTGGAGCGATTGATCGAACGTTGCCTGGGAGCGCGCGATGCCTTGGGCCTTGCCCGAGCGCAGGCAGCGCACTGGCAATCCTGGTTGCAGCCCATCAACGCGGACTTGCCCGTAGGCGAAGACCCGGCCTGCGACGATGACTTCCAACGCATGCGTGAGGAGGTCAACAAACTGTCCGGGGCCGATATCGAACAGGTCATTCACCTGGCGCAGACGCTGCTTGCCGGATCGTCCAAGGATCTGCGGGTAGTCACGTATTACATATGGGCACGCTTGCACAGGGATGGCGAAGCAGGCTTGGCCGACGGCCTGAACCTGTTGGCCGCATTGCTGGAACGCTATGCCGCCCTGGTGCTGCCCGCGCGTCCCCACAGCCGGAAAATGGCGCTGGAGTGGCTGGCGAGCAGCAAGGTGCTCGATACTCTGTCGCGCTACCCCGAGGTGGTCAGGGACGAAGCCGAGCGCACGGTTGCGGCGCTGGCCTGGCTGGAGCGTGAGTTGGCCGCCTGGCCCCAGGATCAGCGTCCCGACCTCGGCGCGCTATATGCCGCGTTGTCTGCGCGGCTGGCGCAATCGGGCGGGGTCGACGCGCTGGTACCGCAGAACAGCGCCAGCCACGAGACGAACGCGCGAGCGGCTGCCCCCGACGCGACGGTCATCAGATCCGGGCGCGATTTGCTGGACAGCGGTCGAGCGTTGGCAGGTTATTTGCGCGAACAATCCCAGGGTTGGTTGGCGGCTCATCGCCTGATGAAAAGCCTGCGCTGGGATACCGTGCATGCAGCACCACTGCAGGACGCCAGTGGCAAGACGCGCCTGGCACCCCCCCGTGGCGAATACCGCGCACAACTCAAGCGCCTGCACCTGCAACAGAGCTTCAATGAACTGTTGGATCTGGTGGAGCGGATCTACGCCGAGGGTGTGAACCATTTCTGGCTGGATTTGCAGTGGTACCTGTACCAGGCACTGATCAAACAACCCGCGCCACAGGACAGCTGGGCCGACATTGCCAAGCGCGACCTGGGCATGTTCCTCGAGCGCTTGCCGGGGCTGGAGGCGTTGTGCTGGAACGATGGCTCGCCCTTGGCGGACGAGGTGACACGCGAGTGGATCAGCCAGCACGTCTGTGGCAATCGGCCTCAGCAATGGCTACCGGCGCCGACCGTTGCCGCAACCGGCGAGGACCCCGGGATCCTGTCATTGGAAGGCGAAGCGCTGGCACAGGCCGACAGCGATGGCGTCGAGCACTCATTGGCCTGGCTGGCCGCGCGTCCGGGCATCCATACCGGCCGCCAACGCTGGTTGTTGCGCCTGTTGATGGCGCGGGTGGCCGAGCAATACGGCAAGAGCGAACTGGCCATTCACCTGCTCGGCGAACTGGATGCCAGTGGACAACGTCATGGGTTGGCCGAATGGGAAACGGAGCTGAGTTTCGAGGTCAAGGCGCGCCTGCTCAAGCTGTTGCGCCTGAAGGTTCAACGCAATGACGCGGACAAGCCCAGCCTGACCCGGCGCATGGAGGCGCTGCTGGCTGCGCTGGTGGCAGTCGACCCGGTACGTGCCGCAGTGCTCTGTGGCTAAACCTCATTGATCAGGATTCTAACTTTGAGCATCGACAATCTGACATTGCAGTATTTCGAGGCCGAAATGCGCTACCTGCGCGAGGCTGGCAAGGAGTTCGCAGAGGCTTATCCCGACCGGGCGGCCCAACTGAACCTCGACAAGTCGGGCGCGCGCGACCCGTATGTGGAGCGGCTGTTTGAAGGGTTTGCCTTCCTGATGGGGCGGTTGCGCGAAAAGCTCGACGATGACCTGCCGGAGCTGACCGAAGGACTGGTCAGCCTGCTCTGGCCACATTACCTGCGCACCATACCGTCGCTCTCGATTGTCGAGTTGCTGCCCGAGCTCGCGCAGATGAAGCGCAGCGAGCACATCGGCAGCGGTTTTGAAGTGCTGTCGCAACCCATCGGACCATTGCGCACCCGTTGCCGCTATACCACCACCCAAGGCCTGACATTGCAGCCGCTAGCCCTGGAGCGCGTGCAGGTGGCCCATGAACCGGACGGTCGCTCGCTGCTGAGACTGCGTTTTGCCTGCGGTGCAATGGCCAACGCCAGCGAGATCGACCTGAGCCGCCTGCCGTTGTACCTCAATGCCGATGCGGCGCTGGCCAGTGCGCTGCATCAGGCGCTGACCCTCAACGCTCAAGCCTTGTATGTACGCCTGCCTGACCAGACGGGCCGCTCTCTGCTGGAGGGTCATTTTTCGCCCAAGGGATTCGGTGACGAGGATCGCCTGTGGCCCAAGGGCGACAGTGCCTTCAGTGGCTATCAGTTGCTGCTGGAGTATTTCACCTTTCGCGAGAAGTTCATGTTCGTGACCCTCTGCGGGCTCGAGCGCCTGGAGCTGCCACCGAATACCCCCTGGTTCGAACTCGAGGTGGTGCTGCGCGAGCCGTTGCCCCAGGCGTTCATTCCGAGCGCCGAGCACATTCGCCTGCATTGCGTGCCAGTGATCAATCTGTTCACGCTTGAGTCCGACCCAATGACCCTGGCGCCCCTGCAAACAGATTACCTGCTTCGTCCCATGCGCTTGCAGGACGGGCATACGGAGATTTATTCGGTGGATCGGGTCAGCGGCTCGAAGAGCGCCGTGCGCCATGAATACGTGCCATTCACCAGCTTTCGTCACAAGGGCGGCATGTTGCGTGATGAAGCGCCGGAGCGGTATTTCCATACACGACTCAAGCGTGGCCCCAATGGTCTGCATGACACTTGGCTGATCCTGGGTGGCGCAGGTTTCGATCAGGATCGGCTGGACAGCAGCGAAAGCCTGTCGCTGCGCTTGACCGGCACCCACGGCCAACTGCCGCGCAAGGCACTGCAAGGAACTTTGCTCGATACGCCGGTGCAATCGATCCAGGTCGACTTGCGGGTGCGCAACTTGTGTGCGCCGACCTTGCCGTGCTATCCGCCCAACCGCGACCGCTTCCACTGGCGGGTGCTGAGTCATCTTGGGTCGAACTTCCTGCCGATGCTCGACAATGCCGAAGTGCTGCGCGGCACGCTGGCGTTGTATGACTGGACGGGCTGTGAGCTGAACAGACGTCGCCTGGCGGCGATTGTCGAGGTCGGCCACCACCTGGTCCAGCGCTTCGAAAGAGGCTTTCTGCTGCGCGGGGTGGATATCGAAGTCACCCTGGATGCCAACGGCTTCAGCGGTGAGGGCGACATCAGCCTGTTCGGCGAAATGCTCAATCGCTTCTTCGCCCTGTACGCCGACATCCACCTCTACAACCAGCTCACGCTGATCCTGCAACCTACTGGAAAGTGCCTGCGATGGAACGAGAACCACAGTCAGCGTATTCCCGGCTGAAAGCCAGCGGTTTACTCGAAGCCCTGAAGGGGCAGGTGGCCGAGGCGAATCTGTATCGCTTCTGCCAGTTGCTTGAACAGGCGCTGCCCGATCACCCGCCACTGGGCAGCACCACGTCACCCGCGGATGATCCGGTGCGCTTTCGGCCAGACCCGGGCATGGGCTTCCCTGCCGGTGAACTGAAGGCCATTGAAACCGACGATAAGCATCCTTGGCGTCCGCCCACGGTGCGCACGCGCCTGTTGGGTCTGTACGGCGTGGACTCGCCATTGCCGACGGCTTTTCTGGACGATATCGCCCAGCGACGCGAGGGACACGAGGCGCTTGAAGCGTTCCTCGACATTTTCAACCACCGGATCTTTACCCAGTTCTACCGGATATGGCGCAAGTACTCCTATCCGGCCGCCTTCGAAGCCGGTGGTACGGATGCAACTTCGCAATGCCTGCTGGGACTGATCGGCCTGGGCATACCCGGAACAGCCAGCCAGGTTGCCACGCCGATATCGCGCTTCCTCGCCTTGCTCAGCGTGATGCGACTGCCCACTCGCAACGCCGAAGGCATTACTGCGCTGGTGAAGTTGCTGGCTCGCAAAACCCGGACGCAGGTAACGCCACACTGGCCGCAGAAAGTGCTGCTGGCGCAGCCGGCGAGCCTGTCCGCCGAGCATCCGGTGCGCTTGTCGCAGGGCACACCCCTGGGCGCTGTCGGCTACGACGCCAACAGTCAGTTGCATCTTTCGCTGTTCACCGAAGACCGGGACGAGGCCCGTGGCTGGCTGCCGGGTGGCCAGTTGTACAACGATCTTTTGGTATTGCTGCGCGTGTACCTGGGCTGGCGTTGCACGGTAAAGCTGCAGTTATCGTTGCCCCTGCACAGCCTGCCGCAACCGCTATTGGGACGAGCGCAGGTGTTGCTGGGCATGACCGCGGTCCTGGGCCTGGGCAGTGATGCCAGGCAGGCCTGCGAAAGCACCACCATCACGATCAATCTGGGCCGCTATCAAGGCCTGCAGAAAAACCGCCAGGACAGGGAGACACAGCATGTCGCGTACAGTTTCTAAATCATTGGGGGTCGCCGCGTTCGGTGTATTGCTCAGCGCTTGCGGGGTAACCCAGAGCGTGACAGATGCGACGACCTCGACCACCGAGGCGATCTTCTACAAGCAGGTGAAAACCCTGCACCTGGACCTCAGCGGGCGCGCGGCGCTGAACACTGCCGGGATCGACATGAACGCGTTGTCCGTGCCGACCCTGGTGCGGGTTTATCAACTGCGTGACCGCAAGGTGCTGGAAAAGGCCAACTACGATAGCTTGCTCAGCCAGGACGAGCACGTATTGAGTGCGGACCTGCTGGACAAACGAACCCTGGTGGTCAAGCCCGACCAGGGTGTGCAATTGAACATCCCCCTGGACAAGCAGGCACGCTATATCGCCGTGGTCGCATTGTTCCGTGAGTTCGATAACCGAGCCGATACCTGGCGCCTGACCCTGGCACGCGATGACCTCGACCCGGACCGGGTGCGGGTGATCGAACTGGGGGATAACCGACTGACCCTGCGCCCACTGGCCAAGGAGTGACGGATGAGCGATCTCAATCCCTCGTTGTACGAGACGCTTCTGCAGAATTTCGACGGCGAACTGGATCTGCACCTGGTCGCCGATGAGGATCAGTGCACGCTGTCGGTGCTGGACAACCTGCGCCGCATCTTAAACAGCCGGGCCGGTGCGCTCGACCATCTGCCCGATTATGGCCTGCCGGACATGGGCAAGATTCTGCAGGGCCTGCCGGGGACGGCACATGGACTGATGAGTGCCATGGCCGACACATTGGCCAAGTACGAGCCGCGCCTGGGCACGATTGGCATCGAGCTGCTGCCCCAGACCCGACCGGGTCATCTGGAGTACAGCCTCGAAGTGCAACTCAAGGGGGGCCGTCGACTGACCTTCGGCACCACGCTCACACCAGGCGGCCATGTCCTGGTACGTCACTTGAAGCGACAGCACTATCTATCGATGTCGGGAATTGATTAACCAAAGGAATGCGCAATGACAGCGTTGTTTGAGATGCGAATCAGGCTTGGCGGCGACCCAAGCGCCTTCATTGAGTTCAAGGCACTGCGTGAAGAGTTAGCCAGACTGAGCCATCCGGCCTGCCCCGATGTGGATTGGGTCAAGGTGGAACAATTGTGCCTGGTGTTGTTCCAGCGCAACGGGGCGGAGTTGCAAACAGCCGCTGCATTCGTACTGGCCCGTAGTCACCTCCACGGTCTGGAAGGTATGGTCCAGGGGATCGCGCTGGTCGAGGCGCTGGTCTGCGAATGGGCAACGCTGTGGCCGGCGATGGAGCCGGCGCGCCTGGAAATCCTGGCTTGGCTGTTCGCGCGCCTGCAGCCCCTGCTGCGCAGCCTGGAGCCGCAACCCTGGGGGCTGCCAGCGATCGCTCAACTGGGCGCGGCACTGGAGTGCTTGCACGCACGGCTGAATCGACAGGCACAGCATTCGCCGGGCACATTGCAAGCGCTGCGTCAGCAAGTCGAAGGTCTGCTACAGAGGCTGGCGCAGACCCACACGCAGCCCCACTCGTTGTTCGACGCGGTGGCATTGTCGGCAAGACTGCCGCAACCGCTCCCGGCGATGCCAATTGTGGTCCTGCCGACGCCGCCGATGCCTGTCGTGTTGGCTGGCGGTCAACAGAAGCAGGCGCGACGGCTTGGCCCTTGGCTGTTCGCCGCCGCCGCGATGATTACCTTGGCCGCGGGCGCCTTCTGGACGACCTGGCTGGCGAGCCCGGACAAGGAGGGTATTAATCGCCTGACCAGCGTTTTCGAGGCGCCACCCAGGGTGCCCGAGCCCGTACGCCTCGACAGCCTCTCCCTCTTCGCCCCCGGCAGCGCCGAACTCAAGCCCGGCTCGACCAAGGTATTAATCAGCGCCCTGGTCGACATCAAGGCCCAACCTGACTGGTTGATCGTCATTGCGGGGCACAGCGACGCCAAGGGCAGTGCCGAACAAAACCTGCAGCTGTCCCACGCTCGGGCCTCGGCCGTGCGCGGCTGGATGCAGCGGATGGGCGATATTCCCGACAGCTGCTTCGCGGTTCAGGGCTTTGCCGACAGCCAGCCGATCGCCAGCAACGACAGCGAGGCCGGGCGCGCGGCCAACCGGCGTGTCGATATCCAACTGGTGCCCCAGGCGGGAGCCTGCGGGAAAACAGGCGAGCAGGCAGCGTCATAGCAACCATTCATTCGCTCGATACCCATCATCAAGGAATGCAAGTTCTGTTTTTCCGCCAAGGGAGGAAGATAGCGCCATACCGATCTCGCCATTGAAGGAATAAGCGCGATGAGAATCTCGACCCTGCTGGCTTTTTTCGCCCTGTTCAGCGCCAGTGTGGCTGCAACCGCGCCGGCCATGGCTGGCGATGCGTCCTGCCGTTTCCTGCCGATTGCCGACAGCACTGTGCGTTTGCAACACGCGCAGAAGGTGGCGGTGCTCTACAGCGAAAACACGCTCAACACCCAGCAATATCTCGAGAGCTATCACGCGGTGGCGGTAAAGGGGGCGCAGAACCCCGGGCTGGATAAGCGGATCAGCCAGGCGTTCGTCGACAGTTCCGACCCGCAACGGGCGATTGGTTGGTTGATGACGTCGTTGCAGAAGGAGTTCGCCGCGGTGACGGTCTATGACAACCTCGATGCGGCGCTGCAGGCTCATCCGGACGTGGTGGTGATGCTCGATACTTTCAGTCGCCTGGTGTCCAAACGCAACAATCAGGTTGAGGCGCGGTTTATGGCCAGGTTCTACGATTCGAACCTGCAGTACATCGGCCAGGCGCAAGGTTCACGTGCCGAGCAGATGCCCTCGGTGTGGGTGCATGGCAAAGCCGCGCCACAGATTGCCGCGCAAATCAATCAGCAGACCGAGTTGCAAGTGAAGGCGTTGAAACAGTTCGATGCGTCGTTGCAGACACTGGTGACCACCGGTCCAGTGGATCATGTGGCGAGCAACTGAACCGCTACCAGCCTTTGACACCGCTCATATCCGGCAGCTTGTGCGCAATGCCCTTGTGGCAGTCGATGCAGGTGGCCTCGCCCTTGGCCAATGACGTGGAATGCATGGCCGCTGCCCGTTTGCCCTGGCGGGTAAAGTCCATGAATTCGAAGTTGTGGCAATTGCGGCATTCGCGCGAGTCGTTGGCCTTGAGCCTGGCCCATTCGTGTTCCGCCAGCTCACGGCGCAGGTTGAGGAATTTGTCGCGGGTGTCGATGGTGCCGAAAAGCTTGCCCCAGACTTCCTTCGAAGCCTGCATTTTACGCGCGATCTTGTGGGTCCATTCATGGGGTACGTGGCAATCCGGGCAGCTCGCGCGCACACCCGAGCGGTTGGTGTAGTGGATGGTGTCCTGTAATTCGACAAACACGTTGTCGCGCATTTCGTGGCAGGAAATGCAGAACTTCTCGGTGTTCGTCAGCTCCAGTGCCGTGTTGAACCCACCCCAGAAAATGATCCCGGCGATGAAACCGCCCAGCGTCAGGAATCCCAGGCTGAAATAAACGCTCGGCCGACAGAGGATGCCCCAGTAGTCCTTAAGCAGGGCGAACAGTGCTTTCATGGCGCCTCCTCATCGTTTCTGCGCGGCGTTGGCGTCGTCTTGCAGGATTTTGTCGATGGTCTCGAAGCTGTTGCCCACCAGTGGCAGCACATCTTTTTGCGGCACATGGCACTGGTTGCAAAAGTAGCGACGCGGTGAGACAGCCGCCAGCGCCTGGCCGTCGCGGTCCATGTAGTGGGTGATGCTGATCATCGTCGCCTGGCTGCGTGGACTGTTGGCCCGGCTGTGGCAGGACAGGCACTTGTTGCCGTTCTTGTCGATCTGATAGCCGCGAATGCTGTGCGGGATGGTCGGTGGCTGGTCAGGGTAGTTGCGCTCGCGCTTGAGGTCCTTGTTTTCATCGTCGGCCAGGGGCGGCGCTGGCGCGTTTTGCGTCAGGGTGCCGCCTGGCCGGCGTCCGTCCGGGCCCGGTGCATCCAGGGGGTAATCAATCTCGGCGGCGATCGCAGCGCCCAAAAAAGTGCCCATCACGGCGAGCAGGAACAGTGGCAGGATGCGAAAAGTCATGACGGTTCTCCTCAAGCCACGCTGATCAACTCGATGCGGATCGCGCATTTCTTGTAGTCGGTCTGCTTGGAGATCGGGTCGGTGGCGTCGAGCGTGACCTTGTTGATCAGCTTGTTGGCATCGAAAAACGGCACGAACACCAGGCCGCGCGGCGGTTTGTTGCGCCCGCGGGTTTCGATGCGGGCGCGGATTTCCCCACGGCGGCTGATCAGCTTCACTTCGCTGCCACGGCGTGCGTTCATGGCCTTGGCATCCTCGGGGTGCATGTAGACCAGCGCGTCGGGCACGGCTTTGTACAGTTCTTCCACCCGTTGGGTCATGGTGCCCGTGTGCCAATGCTCCAGGACCCGGCCGGTGCTCAGCCAGAACGGGAAGTCGGCGTCCGGCGCTTCGGCCGGTGGCTCGTAGGGCAGGGCGAAGATGATCGCCTTCTTGTCCGGGTAGCCGTAGAACTGCACTTCGCTGCCCGTTTCCACATAGGGGTCGAGCCCCTCGCGGTAGCGCCAGCGGGTTTCCTTGCCGTCGACCACCGGCCAGCGCAGGCCGCGTTCGCTGTGGTAGCGATCGAAGGCCGCGAGGTCATGACCATGACCGCGACCAAACTGCGCGTACTCTTCGAACAGGCCCTTTTGCAGGTAGAAACCAAAGGCCTTGGCTTCATCGTTCTTGTAGCCGGTCTCGATTTGCTCGACGGGAAACTCGTCGACCTGGCCGTTCTTGAACAACACTTCGAACAGGGTTTTGCCCTTGTACTCCGGGGCCTTGGCCAGCAACTCCGCGGGCCAGGTTTCATCGGTCTTGAAGCGTTTGGAAAACTCCACCAACTGCCACAGGTCGGACTTGGCGTCTCCCGGCGCGCTGACCAACTGATGCCAGAACTGCGTGCGGCGCTCGGCGTTGCCGAAGGCGCCTTCCTTTTCCACCCACATCGCGCTGGGCAGGATCAGGTCGGCCGCCTGGGCAGAAACGGTGGGGTAGACGTCCGAGACGATCACGAAGTTGTCCGGGTTGCGCCAGCCCGGCAACACTTCCTGCATGATGTTGGGCCCAGCCTGCATGTTGTTGCTGGCCTGGGTCCAGTACACGTTGAGCACACCGTCCTTGAGCATGCGGCTTTGTTGCACCGCATGAAAGCCGACTTTCTCCTGAATGGTGCCGGCGGGCAGCTTCCAGATTTTTTCCGCGGTGGCGCGGTGCTTGGGGTTGGTCACCACCATGTCGGCGGGCAGGCGGTGGGAGAAAGTCCCGACCTCGCGAGCAGTGCCACAGGCGGATGGCTGGCCGGTCAACGAGAAGGGGCTGTTGCCCGGTTCGCTGATCTTGCCCGTGAGCAAATGGATGTTGTAGATCAGGTTGTTGGCCCAAACTCCGCGGGTGTGCTGGTTGAAACCCATGGTCCAGAAGGACACGACTTTACGGTTGGGGTCGGCATAGAGTTCGGCCAACGACTTGAGGCGATCAGGCGCAACCCCGGTTTCTTTCGCCGTGCGTTCCAGGGTGTAGGGTTTGACGAACTCGGCGAACTGCTCGAAGGACATGTCCGTCCAGGTATTGGCCTTGTCGGCGTTCTTCGCCTGTTTTTCCAGCGGGTTATCCGGGCGCAAGCCGTAGCCGATATCGTCGGCGCCCTTGGCGAAGCGCGTGTGCTTGCTGATGAAATCCTGATTGACCGCGCCACTTTCGATGATGTGATTGGCGATGTAGTTGAGGATCAGCAGGTCGGTTTGCGGCTTGAACACCATGGGGATGTCGGCCAGTTCGAAGCTGCGGTGTTCGAAGGTCGACAGCACCGCGACTTTCACGTGCGGATAGCTCAGGCGCCGGTCGGTGACGCGGCTCCACAGGATCGGATGCATCTCCGCCATGTTCGAGCCCCACAACACAAAGGCGTCGGTGGCTTCGATGTCGTCGTAGCAACCCATCGGCTCATCCGCGCCAAAGGTGCGCATGAAACCCATCACCGCCGAGGCCATGCAATGGCGGGCATTGGGGTCGATGTTGTTGCTGCGAAAGCCGGCCTTCATCAGTTTGTTGGCGGCATAACCTTCCCACACCGTCCATTGTCCCGAGCCGAACATGCCGACCGATTCGGGGCCCTTGGTTTTCAAGGCCTGCTTGAATTTTTCTTCCATGATGTCGAAGGCCTTGTCCCAACTGATCGCCTGGAACTCGCCCTGCTTGTCGTACTGGCCGTTGTTCATGCGCAGCAGCGGCTGGGTCAGGCGGTCGACGCCGTACATGATCTTGGACAGAAAATAGCCCTTCACGCAGTTCAACCCGCGGTTGACCTCGGCCTTGACGTCGCCATGGGTGGCGACCACCCGGTTGTCCCGGGTCGCGACCATCACGCTGCAACCGGTGCCGCAAAAACGGCAGGGCGCCTTGTTCCAGTCCAGGGTGACCATGTCCGCTTCGGTGACCAGGTTGCTGGCAGTGGTGAATATCGGCAGGCCGGCCGCGGAGGCTGCAATGGCAGCGGCCTGGGCCTTGACGAATGCTCGGCGCGACATGCTCATTGGCTGTCTCCCGCGGGATCGAGAATTTCGTGATAGATCAGCGCAGCGTTGAGTACGCCCGGCAGATTGTTGATTTGATCGATGCGTTGCAGGATCTGGTTTTCGTTTACGGCCTCAAGGACTACCACCAGTTTCCCGGCGGCACTTTCCTGATGCAATTCCACGCCGTCCAATAGTCGCAGGTTGGCTTTGACGGCGTCGAAGCGTTCAGGTCGGGCAAGTACCACAAGGCTGGCGATGTGCAGGATTTCGTCCATGGTTGACTCCAACAGGCTCTATTGAAGGGCTTTTAGTTGGGCGGTCCGGGAGGGCCGTAGAGCATTTGGAAAAACCAGATAAGGAAACCGTAACTGCCGACAATGGCGACTGAAAGTAACGGGAAAAGGCAAATGACAAGAAACAGAAACAGGCGCATTTCCTTGCGTCGTTGCGGTTTTTGCTCTTCTGTCAATGACATGGAGTGCGCTCCAGCCGAACGTGCACTCCAGACTAGATCACGGAATTATAAGGAGGGCTGTTGTTACGACTTTTATCGACAGGCGGTGGCCGATACTCACCGGTCTGCCACATGCAGTTATAAGACTGCGGATCGTTACAGCGCTGAGTTACCAATATGCAGCGAGTTGATAGCGTTTCTTGTTTGGTAGTTGTTCGTTTAGCCGATCGATAGGTGGAAAGGGAGTGCGTTGTTGCCCATCAGCTGTGCACCAATGCGATGGTGAATGAAACCACGATCATGCAGGCAAAGGCGAAATTCAGATTCATGTCGTTTCCATCCGAGTCAGGGGTGATGGCGCTCATCTTGAACAGGTCGGACGCAAATAAAAAATTCGCCTTGGTGATTTGAAAGATCGAAGGAATTGATAGCTGGCGCGTGATTCGCGGCTTGAGTCACTGCAGACAAACTGTGGAGGCGAGCAGGCTCCCACAGTCGGGTTTTAGCTGTCGCACTATCAGCGCAGTCGCTCCAGCATCTGGTAGTACCACATGCCCGCCGCCAGCATCGGGTTGCCAAGCAGGTCGCCCATGGGCACGCGGATATGCTGGCAGGCAGCGAAGGTGTCGTACTGCTCAAGCTGCCCGGTGATCGCGCGGCCCATGATTTCGCCCATGATGTGGGTGGTGGCGATGCCGTGCCCGGAGTAGCCCTGGCAGTACCAGACGTTGTCCGAGAGTTTGCCCACTTGCGGGATGCGGTTGATCACGATGCCCATCGCGCAGCTCCACTGATAGTCGATGGCCACGCCTTTGAGTGCCGGGAACGTCTGCTCGATGCACGGGCGTAACTCGGCGGCGATGTCGCGCGAATCCTTGCCGCTGTAGTTGGCGCCGCCGCCGAACAACAGGCGGCCGTCGGCGGTCAGGCGGTAGTAGTCGAGCACGAAGCGGCAATCGTAGACGGCGAGGTCTTCAGGGTTGATCTGTTTGGCCAGGTCGCCCAGCGGCGCAGTGGTGACGATGCCGCCCATTGCCGGGAAGATCTTGCCCTTGAGCTTGCCCGGTTCCAGCTTGTGGTAGACGTCACCGGCCAGCAGCACCTGATTGGCATCGATGCGACCTTGGGCGGTGCGCACGCCTGGTTGGTCGCCGTGAATGATTTCCAGCACTTCGCTGTTTTCGAAGATCAATGCGCCCAGGCTTTCTGCCGCCTGCGCTTCGCCGATGCACAGGTTGAGTGGATGCAGGTGCATGTTGCGGGTGTTCTTGATCGCGCCGTGGTAGAGGTCGCTCTGCAGCAGGTCGCGTACCTGGCTGCGGTCGAGCAGGCTGACGTCGTCACCCATGCCGCGGCGCAGCGCTTCGTCGTAGTCCTTGCGCAAACCGTCCATGTGGGCAGGTTTGTACGCCGCGTGCAGGTGGCCGTGCTTGAGGTCGCAGGCGATGCCGTATTTCTCCACCCGTTGCTTGATGATCTGGTGCCCGCGCCAGCGCAGGTGCCAGATGAAATCGTCGACTTCATCGCCGAGGCTGCGACGCATCTGCTTACGCATGGCTTCCTCGCCCGAGAGGCTGCCGGTGGCCCAGCTTAGCCGACTCAGATAATGTTGACTTGCTGAATAGTCAACAGTGGTATAGGGGGATCGCCCACACCATCTACGCCGTTTGCGCTGGAGTCTAGGCTAACTCACTATGGTTTCTAATATCGGCAAGAGCTATGTCGACGCTGACACCCCCTTTGTCACTAGGTGATATAGCCATGCCAGATTTAATTGACTGCAGGACAAACGATTTGTATTGAAATTTAGGTAATGAACTTACACCTGTATGGCGCCACCATTGATCATTCTTTCGAGTGAGTTAACGGATTTGAGAAACCAAAATTCTCAAACGTCATGGCGAATTTAGCACGCAGAGACGCGATCGACAGTACGCCGAGGAGAAGAGGGGCGTGATTCACTAAAGCCATGCGGAAACCGGCGATTCGTCCATGTGCAATTTGGTTTCGGTGTCTGCTTGAAGTGATTTACAGGGCAGATAACTTTCGGACGCCATCAAGTTCAGGGAGGCTGCTCCGTGCACGGTTCGAGCGAGGAGAAGATCATGACGATGCCGAGCCAGCGCACACGCGCGCAGGTTCAGACGCGAGACTTTCAGGTCGAGCCTGCGCAAGATGCCATGTTGTCAGCGCCCATTCGCCCTGTCGTGACTGGCAGAAGTCGACCGATTCTGTTGAAAAAGTCGCTTCTTCCAGACTGCCCCCATACTGAGCGCTGAAAACGTCTTTTTTGCGCGTCGCTACGCGAAATCTGAGCCCCGAATCCCATGCTCAAAGCAAAGATTTCAATCTCAAGCGCGTACTTTTCTGTCGTGGAAACCATGGCCGACTTTTTCAACAGAATCGGCCGGGAGCTGTCCTTGGTGACGGGCAGAAGCCGGCCCGAAGCATCCTGTGGAGAAGGCAGCACCTAGCCGACAACAGCCTATCGCTCAATGCTACTCCTGCTCCCGTGGCTAGCTTCCGCGAAGCAGCTCGATGGCCGTATAACCACGCGTATGAGACTGAACCGGATTCACCACAACAACGCATAGACAGAATGCTGGCAAATCGATAGTGTCGATCTTTCGCAGTACCTTCAAACTGGAGAAATGGATATGGATCTCTTAGATATTAAACTAGAGAATTGCTACGGAATACAAAAGCTCGACGCAATACTCACGTTTAAAGGAAGTGCGAAGGTTCCAGCTGGTTCTGCTTTCTCTGTATACGCGCCAAACGGTTTCATGAAGACTTCGCTAGCGCGAACTTTTCTGGATGTCCAAGAGGGACGGGACAGCCAAGATCTGATATTTCCCGAACGTCCAACCAGCAGATTAATTACTTCTGCCCCAGCTACGCCGATCACTCCTGAGTCCTTATTTGTTATCAAACCATATGTTGAACGATATGCCGGGGCAGGGACCTCAACGCTTCTAGTTAATCCAAAGTTGAGGCATGAATACGAAGCGGCTGTTCGAAATATCGACTCAACTCAAGAAAGTCTCTTGAAGACGCTGAAGGAAATCTCAGGTTGGCCAGGAAAAGCATCGCCAGCCTCTGAAATTAAAGACGTCTTTCTGTTTAAAAATCCTTATGACTTCTTTGCAGATCTAGCTGATAACTTAGATGGTGATACTCGATTTTCGGACTTGGCATATGCCGAAATATTCAATGATAAAACAATCGCAGCGTTCAAGGCTGGGACTTTGCACGATCAACTGCAAGAATATATGTCGAAGTATCAAGAGCTTGTTGAGAAATCTCCATTGCTCAGCAAAAAGTTCAATCATACTGGTGCCGCCGATGTTTCCAAAAACCTTCAAAGCAACGGGTTTTTTGATGCAAACCATACGCTGAATATTTCAAATGGTGGCGAAAAGTTAGAGGTCGCCTCAGCGAAAGAATTGGAGGAGCTTGTTGTTGCGGAGAAGCAGCGCATTCTGGGTGATAAAGAGCTATCCGCAAAATTTGAAGCCGTAGATAAGCAGCTTCAAAAAAACTCGGAGCTCAAGAAGTTTCGAGAGTATCTAACAGGGCATCCGGAAATTTTGGCCGAGCTTGGGGATTTTAACGGGTTCAGGAAGAAGCTGTGGAATTCCTATTTTAATGCCGCCAAACCCGCTTTGATTTTATTTGCTGCGGCTTATGCGTCAGCAAAGGATATAATCGCAGAGACGGCACATCAAGCGGAGGCAGAAAAAACGAAGTGGGCTGCGGTTGTTACCCAGTTCAATGAAAGGTTTTA
This sequence comes from Pseudomonas sp. EB271-G4-1, assembly GCF_058791355.1. Classification (NCBI taxonomy): domain Bacteria; kingdom Pseudomonadati; phylum Pseudomonadota; class Gammaproteobacteria; order Pseudomonadales; family Pseudomonadaceae; genus Pseudomonas; species Pseudomonas sp. EB271-G4-1. The sequence goes on along the minus strand of NZ_JBYTEO010000014.1, from coordinate 99,573 downwards.
CGTGCCGTTTAAGCTGATCGTTCAGAATCAACAAGATGTTATTCTCAAGGGGGAAACCCCGAAAGTTGCTTTTGAGTTTCAGGATGGACAAGGAACGTGTGGTGTAGAAGAGGAAAAACTGCTTCAGGTTCTGAGTCAAGGTGAAAAGCGTGCTTTGTATATACTCAATGTGTTGTTTGAGATTCAAGCGCGGCGTGAGTCAAATAAACAAACGCTGCTGATAATTGACGATATCGCAGATTCATTTGATTATAAAAATAAATACGCAATAATTGAGTACTTCAACGAAATTGCAAAAATTCCATTTTTTAGACTGGTTTTTTTAACGCATAATTTCGATTTCCATCGAACGATTAGTAGCAGGCTTCAAATTGCTAGGAGTCGTAGATTATTTGCTAAAAAAAATCAGGGGGCGCTGGCTTTTGTAGAAGAAAAATATCAGAAAAATCCTTTCACGACGTGGAAAAGTGGCCTAGCAAAAAACCCTGCCTTTCTTGTAGCAAGTATCCCATTCGTGCGCAATTTAGCTGAATACTGCCATGGTGTTACGAGTCCGCACTATCTCATGCTCACGTCGCTGTTACACGTCAAGGCAGATAGCGCGACGCTGACCATTGGAGATTTAGAAGCGTCATTCAAAGCTACATTGCTGGATCAGGCCAATCTGTCACTTCCAAATCCGACGACCTCTGCAATGCAGCTTATTTACGATGAAGCAGAAGCTTTGGCCGTTAAGGCGGATGATGATGTGGAGTTGGAATCCAAGGTGATTTTATCAATCGGGATTCGGCTCAAAGCTGAAGAATTTATGATTGCTAAAATCAATGATTCAAAATTTGTCAATGACATAAGCAGCAACCAGACCTTTGAGTTGTATAGTAAATTTTCTTTGATGTTTCCTGGCGCTAGCGATCAGATAATGGTGCTATCTCAGGTCAACCTCATGACGCCGGAAAATATCCATTTGAATTCGTTTATGTATGAACCTATTTTGGATATGTCAGCGCTACACCTCTACGATTTATATGGAAAAATTAAAGCTCTGGTTTGAAGTTGATGTGGAATAGTCACCCAATAGCCTACACAGCCGCCCATAAGATCGGGACTGACCGTCTGCTTTTGGCCGATTCTGTTGAATAAGTCGGTTTTCTCAAAATGCCGCAGGATGGATCGGTGAAAGCACCTCTTCAGCACGCTTCTACGTGAAAACTCAGCCTGAAAGGCTAGGACTTCATTCTCCGACGTGTTGCTGTATTTGTGCTTGGGTGTATTCATGCTGTCCACCCTGCATGACCAGGCTATCTGCGAATTGCTGGGGCCGGAGCTCAAACAGTTCGCCCCCAACACACCTACGCTCCCCCAGTTGTTGAAACAGTTGGAGCAGGTCGGGCAGGGCGGATTCGCCTATGACTTTGATGAGCACACGATGGGTGTTGGTGCGATAGCAGTGGGCATAAAGACACCTCAAGGCCGGTATGCGATCGATGTTGTCGGCCCGGTTTGGCGAATTGAACAGGCGAAGGAAACGGTTGAAGCCGCACTCCTGAAATGTAAGGAAGACCTCATCAAAGGCTTGCGCAGTATCGATTAGGACAGCTTGTATGAGCGTGACGCGGGAAAGCGGATATCAGTTGATAGCCTGCCACCTGTAGTAGGTGGAGGCCATTGGCACGAACTGCCGCACGTTGCTTTGGATCGAGCCTTTTTTCAATTGACGTTCTGACGGTAGAATCAAATACTGTATAAAGAATGAAGTTGAATAAGCCGCCTGTTCAGGCACGCCCTATAAAAACAAAAACGGGAAACACCATGTCATTTCTCAAACGCCTCTCCATCGGCGCCAAGCTCCTCGTGCTGCCTGGGATATTTGTGCTCGCGCTATTGATCGTCTCGGGTCTGGCCTACCGCGGGCTGGCCAGGCAACAAGCGGTGATCGAGGAAATCGACCAGTTGCGTTTCCAGCAGTATCGCCAGGTACTGGAAACCGCGTCTGCCTCGCAGGCGGCGATGGTCGGGGCCTATGCCATAGGCGCGCGCATCCTTGAATCCAATGGGCAAGCTTCTGCCGAGGAGTTGGAGGCCTACCTGGAAGACATGCAGGCCAGTGTCGACGACATGCGAGCCGGGCTGGACAAGGTGGCTCGCGAGACGCGTCTGGGTGAGGAGGAGAAAGAACTCTACCGCGCCGTGCAGGAGCAGGCCGCCGTGGTCGGCGAAGGCCTTGCCGATTTCAAGCGCACGGCCCTGAGCGATCAGATACAGGCAGCCTCGCTGCTGGGCAGGGTGCGCGCCGACAACAATGGTCTGCAAGGTCAGTTCAATCGCCTGCTGGGGCTGCAGGCGCAGCTGACCTCCGGGGCCTTTGCCGAGGCCGGTGCCATGCAACGCCAGGTGTCACGAATGCTGGTCGCGGTATTGCTCGGCGCCAGCGTACTGGCCGTCATGGTCAGCCTTTTGTTGCGCGCCCAGATCCTCCGGCCCATCCGGGAAATCGAGCAGGCTTCGATCGAATTGCGCGATGGCGACCTGACCCGACGTGTGCGAGTCATGGGCCGAGACGAGATTGCCCACACGGCCCAGGCATTCAACGAACTCATTGATAGCTTTCAGCAAGCAATGCGCCAGGTTGCCGGAGTCGCAGCGTCGGTCGGCGCGTCGGCGGAGGAACTGGTGGGTACTTCGGCGCGCGTGGCGCAAAGCTCCACGGCGCAGGCCGGTGCGGTGGGTGCGGTGTCGATGACCATCGAGCAGATGAGCGACGGCATTGCGGCAATTTCCAGTCATGCTGAAAGTCTGCGCAGCTGCGCCGAAGCCAGTTTGCGCGGTGCGCAAGATGGGCACTTGGCCTTGTCGCGACTACTCGAGAAAATCGACAGCGTGCGCCATGCCTTCTCCGCCATCCGCGGCTCGGTGGGCGATTTTGTCGAAAGCACGACAGCGATCACCGCCAGCATCGGTCAGGTCAAGGACCTCTCCGCGCAGACCAGCATGCTGGCGCTCAATGCGGCCATCGAGGCGGCGCGTGCCGGAGAAAGCGGGCGCGGTTTCAGCGTGGTGGCCGACGAAGTGCGTAACCTGGCACAACGCTCGGCGCTTGCAGCCAACTCGATCAACCAGTTGACGTTGAAGCTGGAGAACCAGTCCGGGATCGTCGACCAGGCATTGAGTGCGGGCACCGTGGCACTTGAGGACAGCGGCCGGTTGCTGAGTGAGTTGGAAAGTACCCTGCAACAGGCGACGGAACTGGTCGGTGACTCCACGCGCGGGGTGGACCGGATTGCCGATGCGGTGAGCGTGCAGAGCGAGGGCGGGCGGGGCATCGTGGCCAACGTCGAGCACATCGCGCGCATGGCCGGTGAGGGTGATGCGATCACCCATCAGGTATCCGGAGCCGTGGTGTCCTTGCGCGAACTGTCCGATGAGCTGAACGTAGCGGTGGGTCGTTTTCGCTACGAGGCCTGATTGGCTTGAGACTTCGCAGTCCTGAATATCAGCAGCAGCGGTATGACGCCAATGGATAACCACATCAGCAGCTTGAAGTCATCCAGGTAAGCCACCCAGCTGGCTTGAACAGTGATCAAGCCATCCAGGGCTGCACGCCCGCTGGCGGTCAATGGATTGAGTTGGTTGTTGACAGGCCAGGCGTCGAACAGGCGGTTGAACGGCGTCACGTAGGCGCCGATTTCGGCATGGTTGATCTGGGTGTTTTGCGCCAGCAGCACCGTGACGATCGAGATGCCAACGCTCGAACCGACATTGCGTGACAGGTTGTACAGGCCCGTGGCTTCGCCACGCAAATGTGGGGGCAGGGTGGTAAAGGCGATGGTGGTCAGCGGGACGAACAACAGGCCCAGGCTCGCGCCCTGGATAAAGCCGACGTAGACGATGGTGTCGATGGACACGGCCGGCGTCCAGCCAGTCATCATGTACATCGACCAGGCGGACAACACCAGGCCGCAAAACAGTATCCAGCGAATATCGACTTTGCCGATGATCTTCCCCGCAAGGAACATGCTCAGCATCGTCCCCAGGCCGCGCGGCCCCATGACCATGCCGGCGGTGAGAACCGGGTAGCCCATCAGGGTTTGCAGGTAGGGTGTCATCAGTGCCAGCGAGGCCAGGTAGGTGATGCCGATGATGAAGATAAACACCACCGCCACCGAGTAATTGCGATCCTTGAACAACTTCAGGCTGATAAAGGGCTTGTCGTAGGTGAAGGTGTGGACGATGAAAATGTACGAAGCGATGGCGGCCACCAGCGCTTCCAGGATGATTTCCCCAGAGTCGAACCAGCCCAGTTGTTCGCCGCGGTCGAGGAACAGTTGAATCGACATGATGGCCACGCTGAGGGAGCCAAAGCCCAGCCAATCCAGGCGTGCGGTTTTGTCGGCCGGGGTTTCCCGAATGAAGCGGGTCATGCCGATGAAGGCCAGCAACCCGATAGGCAAGTTGATGAAGAACACCCAGCGCCAGCTGAGGTGTTCCGTCAGCCAGCCGCCGAGCATCGGGCCCAATACCGGACCGACCATGACCGATACCCCGAACAAGGCCACTGCCGACCCTCGGTCTTTCTGCGGGTAAATATCCAGGAGAATGCCTTGTGACAGCGGCACTAGCGCCGCCCCTGCCACCCCTTGCAGCAGGCGGAACAGGATGATTTCTTCCAGGGAGCGGGCAATGCCACAGAGCACCGACGCCAGGACAAAACCCAGGATCGACCACAGCAACACGCGCTTGCGACCGAAGCGACGGGCCAGGAAGGCCGAGGGCGGGGTCATGATCGCGGTGGCGACGATGTACGAGGTCAGCACCCAGTTAATCTGATCGGCGCTGGCCGATACGCTGCCCTGCATATAGGGCAGGGCGACGTTGGCGATGGTGGTGTCCAGCGCCTGCATGACCACCGCCAGCACCACACACAAGGTGATCAGTACCCGCAACGGCGATGGCGGAAGTGGTCCGGATACTTCACTCATGATGGCGTGCGAACAGGTTTGCCAGCAGCTTCGGCAGGCCACGGGCCGTGCCGGTGTCGATATCGACCACGGCGCTCATGCCGTGGCGCAGCGCCGGTTTGCCTGCCGCATCGTCGATATGGATCCGTACTGGAATGCGCTGCACAACCTTCACCCAGTTGCCCGTGGTGTTCTGGGCCGGCAACAGGGAGAAGCTCGAACTGGACGCCGGGCTAATGCTTTCCACGGTGCCATGCCAGGTGACACCCGGATAAGTGTCTACCTCAATGGTTACGCCCTGGCCGATGTGAGCGTTGGTCAGCTCGGTCTCTTTCGGTGATGCAGCGACCCACAGCTGCTCGCTGGACACCAGGCTGAAGCCCGATTGTGGTGGTTGGAGGTACGCGCCCACTTGCAGCGAGTCAACGTTGGTGACGACGCCGTCGAACGGGGCGATGACCACGGAGTTTCGCAGGTTGCGTTCGGCTTCATTCAGTGCCGCCAGCGCTTGCAAGTAGGAGGGATGCAGCTCCAGAGCTCTGTCCAGACGCCCACCCAGTTGAGCCAGCGCCGCGGCAGCCTGGGCCTTGGCGACCGACACCTGCTGACGGGTGTTGTCGAGGTCCTGGTGGGCGTCGTCGTAGACAGTCCTGGATACGGCGGCAACGCTGACCAGCTTTTCCAGCCGTTGCAGATTGGTCTGGTAAAAGGGCAATTTGGCTTCAGCCTGGGCGATCTCGGCCAGCGATTGGTTGTAGCTGGCCTTGAGGTAAAGGATCTGGTTGCGCGCGTTTTCCAGCTGCGCCTTGGCACTGGCCACGGCGATTTCAAAGGGCTCGGGCTTGAGACGGAACAACACCTGGCCTTTGCTCACGCTTTGGTTGTCACTGACTTCAATGGCCGCGACGATCCCGGCGACATCGGTTGAAACCCCCACCCGCTCGGCCTGGATATACGCGTTGTCGGTGCTCACGACCTGGCCACCCAACACGTACCAGGCGGCACAGGCCACGACACTGATCGGTGCCAGCAAGAACAGGCCGATGCGCCAGCGTTGGCGTGCCGTGTCAGCCGGAACTTCAGCATGGCCAACAAGGGCCGACGCCTCGGGCGCCTGCATCTGGGGTTTTTCCGCTGGCTCGAGCGGTCGGGCTTCAGCGTGCACGGCAGGGCGCTGCAATGTGGGCTCAGCCATGCTTCACCTCGCTTGCTGCACAACCTGTGGGCTCATCCACGGGCTGACCGCAGGCTGTCAGCAAGTGTTCACGCATACGTTCGAGGTACTGCAGCAATTGGTCGTGCTCCTGAATGGAGAAATCCGCCATGGTTTCCAGTCGGGTTTGCTCGCCGATGGTGCGCATGAATTGCAACAGCGGATGCGCAGCCGGGGTGAGAAACAGCAAGGAGTAACGGCGGTCGGTGGGGTGGTTTCGGCGTTCGATCAACCCGCGCTCCTGCATCTTGTCCAGCAAGCGCACCAGGGTGACCGACTCGATTTCCAACAGGTCTGCCAGGCCTTTCTGGTGGATGCCCTCATGAATCGACAGCTTGGCCAGGACTTGCCATTGCGAGCGCGTGAGACCGGCTGCGCGAGCCCATTGTTCAAAGCGCTTACGCATCAAGCGGGCAACGTCATGGAGGACAAAGCCGAGGGTGGATTGGGTCATCGTCAGCGCACCTTGGAGTCAATGAGCAAGCTAATGGTAATCAGGCTTATGGATTGCTCGCTAGCTATTTTTCATTAAAACATGATCACATAAAGAAAAAATGTCCATTTGGAGGTCGCTTATCAAGCTGAAATGTGCTCTTTAAGCCGAGATGTTTCGGCTTTATGCCTGAATTTTGCCTTTTTATGCTGGGTCTAAAAAAATATCGACAGAAAATAAAAAACTGTCGAATTATGTTTGCTCTATCCACCACGAAGCATTACCGTTAACGCTGACTGCGTTCAACGCAATTGCCCAAGACCAATAACAAAGAGGCAGCCCGATGATGACCCCAGGCTGGTGGGCCATGGCGCTTTGCGAGGCCGTGAATGATCAAACGCCATTGGCCGTGGCCTTTGCCGGGGAGGAGTTGGTGCTGTTCCGAAACGCGGCCGGCCAAGCCTTTGCCTTGGAAGACCGTTGCCCACATCGGCGGGTGCCGCTGGCTCTGGGGCGAGTCGTCGAGTCCGGCCTGCAATGCGGTTATCACGGCTGGACCTTTGATGGCGCCAGTGGTGGCTGCACGCAGATCCCCAATCTGCATGCCGATGAGCGCGTACCTGCACGTTATGCCGCGCGTGCCTTTGCGGTGCGCGAGGAAAATGGTTTTGTCCATGTGTGGTTGGGTGAGGGGGCACCGCAAGGGGCATTGCCCAGCAGCGATTACCAACCCAGCGGACGCGAATTTACCGGTTCCACTATCGTCAACATGAGTCACGACCAGTACCTGGATGCGATGCTCGACGGTCCGGAATGCTTGCTCGGGTTTCCCCATGTGCGCCTTACCGATTTTTTCCTTGGCGATCTGCGCAGCGAGCAGGGGCGTGTGGTTCTGGAACGAGGTGCGGTATGGAGCACACAAATCCTGCCTTCGCAGTTTGTGGTGGATTACCCCTTGATTGTACGCACCGCCGTCCCCTTGAACGGCGGTACTGTTCGGGTGGATTTGCTGAGCGAAGATGAATTGCCGCTAGTGACGCTGATGATCGCGACCGGTGCCAATCGTCGTGGCACCACCAGCCTGTGTTGGCGTGGCTACGTGCATGAGCAGGTGCCGGCCAGGGCACCGTTGCGCTGGCGAGCAGCACGCCTGCGTAAACAAGCCCCATTCCAGGTGAAAAGCCTGATTGATGGCGCAGCCGTCGCGGCCCTGTTGCAAGCCTCATCCCGCGAACTGCGCGGGTTGCGCCAACCGCGCCTGATTCCCGTCAGCGCAGTCGTCTGAGCACAGGAGTTCCCACCATGCATGCCGTGCCTTCCTCCACCGATACGATCCCTGGCAAAGTGCGGGGTGACTGGACGCCGATCAACTACGACCTGCGTGACACCTGGTTCCCGGTGTCCCATAGCCGCGACCTGAGTGCACGGCCCATTCGCCGGATCATTCATGCCCAGCCCTATTACCTGTGGCGGGACAACGGGCGCGCGGTGGCTGCCGAGTTTCACCCGCATTTCCCCCAGAAAGAGCTGATACTCACAGCGTTTACCGGGGGACGGGGCTTTTATCCGCTGGTTGAGCGTTACGGCTACATCTGGGTCTGGTACGGCAACCCGGACGCAGCCGACATACAGTTGCTCCCGCATATTCCGTTTCTACCGCAGGACGGCAGTCTTCCCGGTTACACCCAGCGTACCGTGCGTTTTGATGCGACCTCGGCGCTGTCGGTGGAAAACCTGATTGACCTGACCCATGCCGATTTCCTGCATGCCAATACCATTGGCGACGGTATCAGTGAGTCGGACGTGGTGGAGGTGCAATGGACCTCCGAGACCGTGACCCGCACCCGTACCGTGGCGCAAAAGTCAGTGGCGCCCATCATGCGCTGGGTCGGCGGTGTGCGTGCCAAATACCAGGACTTTCGCGCCGTGCTGCACATTCACTTGCGCAGCAACGTGTGCATCTCCTATCCGCGCTTTCGCCCCGGGTATGACGTGCCCAACCTGCAACCGTTCCTGCCGGTGGGCAAGCATCGATCGCGGTGTGACGTCACCTTCAACACCACCGCTGCACCCGCGCCTTTTCGCTATGTGATGCCGCGCATCAACTACATCATCCAGCCCCAGGACAACTCGGTGGTGCGCCCGCAGAATCAACGTTATTTCGAAGTCGACCAACGTCGCGACCTGCACTCGCGCTTCGATACGCCAGGTACCCGTTATCGCTACCAGATGGAGCAGTTGGTCGAACGCCAGCGCGCCGGTCAATTCGCCTACGGCAGCGACGCTGAACCAGGCCGCGATATCACGGCCTTGCTCGGCATGAACGACTGACGCCCACGCGGGAGGAGTATTGCAATGGATTTGGGTATTGGCGGGCGTATTGCGGTGGTGTGCGCATCCTCACGAGGACTTGGCAAAGCCTGTGCGCAGGCATTGGCGCAGGAGGGCTGCGATGTGCTGATCAATGGTCGCGATGCCGAGAGCCTGCAACAAACTGCGCAAGACATCTTGCGCAGCACGGGTCGACTGCCACGCACCGTGGTGGCCGACCTGTCCACCGCAGTCGGTCGACAGGCGCTGCTGGCCGCGTGTCCGGTGGTGGATATCCTGGTGACCAACAACGGAGGCCCGGAACCGGGCCGTCTGGAGGATTGGGACCATGCCGCCTGGTTGGCGGCCATTGAGGCCAATATGCTTTCAGGCATTTTGCTGATTCAGGCGCTGGTCGGCGGGATGCGCGAGCGGGGGTTTGGCCGAATCGTCAATATCACCTCGGCGATGGTCAAGTCGCCACGCTTGCCCCTGGGATTGTCCACGGCGGCGCGTGCAGGGCTTACGGCTTTCTGCAAAGCCCTGTCCATCGAGGTCGCGCGGGATAACGTGACCATCAATAATCTGCTGCCCGAACGTATTGAAACCGACCGCCTGCGCTTCATGACCGAGCAGTTGGCCAAGCATCGCCGACTCAGCGTCGAGCAGGCGCGGGTGGAAATGCTCAAGCCAATAGCCGCGCGCCGATTTGGCCAGCCGAGTGAATTTGCAGCGGCCTGTGCGTTTCTTTGTTCGGCTCAGGCCGGCTACATCACCGGGCAAAACCTGCAGGTCGACGGCGGCAGTTACTCCGGGTTGATCTAGCCGGCCCGGCGTTCTTTCCAATCGGCTGGCGGCTCTTCGCTGGCGTCAAAGTCGAGTTCGACTTCAACCCCGTTGGGGTCCTGCATAAACAGCTGCCAGGTGCGTTGCGAGCCTGGCGCACGAATGATCTTGAAGCGCACGCCATGCTCGATCAGGCGCGTGCACATCGTCTGCAAGCCACTGGCATGAAAGGCCATATGGTCGAGCACGCCACGTCGCGGTTCCGGCATTTGCGCTACGCCCACGACATGCAGCACTGGCTGGTTCCGGGTGTAAAGCCAGAACCCGGGAACCGGGAAGGGCGGGCGTGGCCCCTCAACCAAACCCAGCACCTCAACATAGAAATCCCGTGTCGCCTGCAGTTGGTCAGAGACAATAGTGAAGTGGTCCATGCGCAGGATCATGTCGAGGCCCTTGATTGTGTTATTGAACTTATTATTAACTATTGTTCATATTCGCGCTTATGATTCTATATTCGGAATACTAATCTATATATGAAATTAATTTTCGATGGCTTAGGGTGACGCCATGGATTCGTTCTGCAGCTTTGCTGCAGAACGCTTTGAGCAGAACAAGCCACTGAAAGGTGCTGTATGAGCCAGGCAATCCTTGAAGGCATTCGCGTCATCAGCCTGTGTTCTGGCATTGCCGGTTCAGCCGCCGGCCTGCAACTGTGTGAAGCGGGTGCCGAAGTGGTCATGGTTGAATCGCCTGGCAACGCGGCTAGAGACCACCAGGCGCTGTTCGCGGTGCTCAATCGTGGCAAGCGCAGTGTCACCCTTGACCTGGAAAACCCTGCCGATCGCCAGCAGTTGCGGTTACTCCTAGCCACTGCCGATGTGCTGCTGCACGATTTCACCCCAGCAGTGGCGCAGGCCCATGGTCTGGCAGACGCGCTGCTCGTCGCAGACTTCCCCCGATTGGTTGTCTCTGCGATCAGCGGCTGGCCGCAACGGCATGCGCTGGCGAATGCCATTCCACGGGAAACACTGATCCTGGCGCGCCTGGGCCTGTTGGATGAGCAGCCCGCGCATCGCCCCGGCCCGGTGTTTGTGCGCATGCCATTCGCCAACTGGCTGGCCTGCTGGCTGTGTGTGGTCGGGGTAATGGCGCGGTTGCTGGCGCGCGACCGTGACGGCTGTGGCGGCATCGCCCATACGAGTCTGGCCCAGGCGGCCCTGGTGCCCATGACCATGCATTGGAACCGGGCGCAAACGCCAACCCCAGCCTTCGCCAAGGGCCTGGATAAATACATTCCGATTCCATTGCACCAGTGCGCCGATGGCCGCTGGCTGCATGTGCACTACTCGCCGGACAAATCGCCGTGGATGGCCGCAGCGCTCAGCGAACTGGGCGAAACCGAAGTGGCTCGCCTGAATGCGTTATGGCCTCCGAGCCATGTGGCGCCCAACTTCGGCGCCAACAAGGCCATTATCACCACACGACCGGCGCAGGATTGGGTCGAGCATTTCTGGCAGCACGATGTGGCCGCGCAAATTGCCGGCGCCTTTGGCGATATCTACTTCGACGAGCAGGCGCACCTCAATGGCTATGTGGTTGAAGTTGACGATGTACAACTGGGCAAGACCCTGCAACCGGGCCCGGCCTGGCAGGTGCAGCCACCTGCGCGAGTCGGCGGCAGCGCACCACTGGCTGGTGAAGGGAACGCAGTACTGCCGGGCGCTGATACATGGGTTCCGGTGCGAGGGCACCCGTCGAGTCCCGCTCCATTGCCACCGCTGCATGGCTTGAAAGTCCTGGATCTGGGCGCCTACCTGGCCGGGCCGTTTGCCTGCATGCTGCTGGCGGACCTGGGCGCCGAGGTCATTAAAATCGAAGCCCCTAAAGGCGACGCCATGCGCCGTCTGGAGCGAATTTTCAGTGGTACCCAGCGGGGCAAATTGGGGGTCGCGCTGCAACTGGGTGATCCGCAAACCGAGCCCGTCGTCGAGACGCTGGCACGCTGGGCCGATGTGGTGCACCACAACATGCGGCTGCCGGCCGCACGCAAACTCAAGGTTGACTACGAGCGTCTCAAAGCACTTAACCCGCAGTTGGTCTATTGCCATGTCAGCGCCTACGGGCCGAACGGCCCGCGTGCGGATTGGCCAGGCTTTGACCAACTGATGCAGGCCTCCTGCGGCTGGGAGGTCGAGCAGGGCGGCGAAGGACAAGCGCCGATGTGGCTGCGTTTTGGCGTGGGTGATTTTTTTGCCGGTTTATCCTCGCTTTATGCCTTGCTACTGGGGTTGTACGAGCGCAATCGCAGCGGAGCCGGGCAAATGGTCAGTTCCTCATTGTTGGGCGCCACGTTGCTGTCGATGAGCGAAGCGGTGGTGCTGGAGGACGGCCGTCTCACTCCTGTCGCCCATATGGATGCACAACAGACGGGTCTGAATGACGCACACCGCCTCTATCTGTGTAGCGATGCCTGGCTGGTGGTGGCAGCGCTGCAGCCTGATGAAATTCAGCGCTTCACCGCACTGGTGGGCAGTCGGCCCGAGGATTATTTCGCAGGCCTCACCCGGCAGGCGGCACTGGCAGCACTGGCTGGCGTGCAGGTTCCCGCACAGGCAGTGCTGGAGGCGCAGATGGATGTGTTTCTCGACAGCCCCGAACACGCTGCTGCGGGCCTGCATGCCCATTATCCCCATGCGGTGTACGGGGACCTGCAACAGATTGGCGCGTTCTGGGATTTCGGCAATTTGCCGTTGTCGCTGAATCGCCCGCCACCGGCCCTCGGCCAACATACCCGGCAAGTCATGGCAGAGCTCGGCTACACCAGCAGTGAAATTGAGCGCATGGCCTCGGCGGGTCTGGTGGCGCTGTAAAAGTGTGGCTATTGCTCGACAGCATTCATCGACAAGCACAAGGAACACCCATGTACGAGTTGGATTTCAGCGGTAAAACCGTGCTGGTGATCGGCGGTTCCAGTGGCATTGGCAATGGCATTGCACAGAACTTTCGCCAGCGCGGTGCCGAGGTGCATGTCTGGGGCACACGAGCCTCGGCAGCGGCCTATCGAGATTCACCCGACTCTAATCTCGAAGGCCTGCACTACGCCCAGGTCGACGTTGCGGACGCGGCGTTGATTGAAGTCGCCAGCGTGCCCTTCACTCGCCTGGATGTGCTGGTGCAAGCACAAGGCACGGTGCTCTACGACCGTCAGGAATTTCTGACCGAGGGTTTCAAGCGCGTACTCGACGTCAATCTCACCAGCCTGATGGTGTGCGCACAGAAGTTTCACCCGCTGTTAATGCAGGCCAAGGGCTCGATGATCACCGTCAGTTCCGCTGCCGCCTTCCACTCCACGCGTGGCAATCCGGCCTACAACGCTTCGAAAACCGGTGCTTTTGGACTCACTCGCACCCTGGCCGAAGCCTGGGCTCGTGACGGCATCCGGGTCAACGGCATTGCCCCCGGGCTGGTGGAAACCAAGCTGACACGTGTGACCACCAGCAACCCCAAGCGCCTCGAAGGCGCGTTGCGGGCCATTCCTCAAGGGCGCCTGGGCACGCCCCAGGACATGGCCAACGTGGCGCTGTTTCTTGCCTCGCCGCTGGCTAGCTATGTGCTCGGCCAAACCCTGTTGGTCGACGGCGGCATGCTGCTGGCCTGATCGCTATTTGCTAGGAGACACACCATGGCCTGGGACTTTCAGACCGACCCCGAGATACAGGCGGAACTGGATTGGATCGAGCAGTTTGTACGTGAGGAAGTCGAGCCCCTCGATCATGTGCTGGGCAGCCCCTGGAATATCCACGATCCGTTGTTCAAGCAACTGGTCAAACCGCTGCAAGCGCAGGTAAAGGCACGCAAATTGTGGGCTTGTCACCTGGGGCCGGAGCTGGGTGGGGCAGGGTATGGCCAGGTGCGCCTGGCATTGATCAATGAAATTCTCGGTCGTTCGCTGTTTGGCCCGATTGTGTTTGGCTGCCAGGCTCCCGATTCCGGCAACGGGGAAATCCTCGCCCATTACGGCACCCCGGCGCAGAAGCATCGCTACCTGCAACCGCTGCTCGATGGCGATATCGTGTCCTGCTTCGCCATGACCGAGCCGCAAGGTGGCGCGGATCCCGCCGTGTTCACCACCGAAGCGGTGCGCGATGGCGATGACTGGCTGCTGAGCGGCGAAAAATGGTTTGCCTCCAATGCCCGCTACGCTACGTTCTATATCGTGATGGCGGTCACCGATAAAAGCGTATCGGTGCATGAAGGTATGTCGATGTTCATCGTCGCCGCTGACGCTCCCGGGGTGAGCATTATCCGTAACGTCGGTATCGCCGATGACCCCGCCGCCACCCATGCTTACCTGTCATTCGACAAGGTGCGAGTGCCTGCGGGCGATATGCTCGGTGCGCCCGGTCAGGCATTTGTCGTGGCTCAGGTTCGGCTCGGTGGTGGCCGCGTGCACCACGCCATGCGGGTGATTGGCCAGGCGCAAAAAGCCCTTGATGCACTCTGTGAGCGGTCCCTGTCGCGCAGTACCCAGGGCAGCCGTTTGGCGGACAAGCAAATGATCCAGGAAAAAATTGCCGATTCATGGATCGAGCTGGAGCAATTTCGCTTGCTGGTGATGCGCACGGCGTGGCGCATCGATCAGTACCAGGACTATAAGCGAGTGCGCAAGGACATCGCCGCAGTGAAGGCTGTCATGCCCAAGGTGCTGCATGACATCGCCGCCCGCGCCTTGCATGTGCATGGTTCGCTGGGCGTCAGTGAAGAAATGCCCTTTACCGGCTACATCGTGCGCTCCTTCCAGATGGGACTGGCCGATGGGCCAACCGAGGTGCACAAAGTCACGGTTGCCAAACAGCTGCTGCGCGACTATCAGCCCTGCGACGAATTGTTCCCCGATTACCATCGACCCACCGCCGAGGCCCGTGCCCGGGAAAAATACGCCGACGTATTGGCCAGCCTTGGCGAGCGCAATCCATGAACGACTGGCAGGATCTGGTCGACCTCGAGCGCCTGGCCGACTGGATGGATAGTCAAGGCCTGGAGCGCGGCCCCATCGAAGCCCCGATACGTTTGACCGGAGGCACGCAAAACCTGCTGCTGCGCTTTCGGCGCGGTTCGCGTGAATTCGTCCTGCGTCGGCCTTCCAGGGAACTGCGCGAAGTCGGCGGCAAGACGATTGCCCGTGAAGCGCGTTTGCTCAAGGCATTGGCGGGGTCGCAAGTGCCCCATGCCGGTTTGATTGCCGATTGTACTGACCCAGGCGTTTTGGGTGCCAGTTTCTACTTGATGGAACCAATACAGGGTTTCAATCCCAACTGCGCGACCGGTTTGCCGGCGCCTCATGCGCAGCAGCCTGAAATGCGCCGGCGCATGGGGCTGGCCATGGTCGATGCGCTGTTGCGCCTGGGCGAAATTGACTACCAGGCGGTGGGGCTGGCGGATTTTGGCCGGCCTGAGGGTTTTCACCAGCGTCAGGTCTCACGCTGGCTGGCGCAGCTGGACAGTGTCAAAGACTATCCCGGTTGGCCCGGCGCCAAGGGTCTGCCGGGGCTCGAACGATTAGCCAGCTGGTTGGGCGATCATTGCCCGAAGCAGTTCCAGGCCGGTATCCAGCACGGTGACTTTCACCTGTCCAATGTCATGTTCCGGCACGACGACGCAGAGCTCGCCGCGGTAGTCGATTGGGAGCTCGCCACCGTCGGTGATCCGTTGCTCGATCTCGCCTGGCTGGTGGTGACCTGGCCCGATGCCGAGGGTCGTGGCGCCGGCACCATCGAAGTGCATCCCTGGGATGGCTTTTGCAGCAGCGATGAATTGGTCGCCCATTACCGCGCCGGCAGCTCACGCTCGTTGGCGGACTTCACCTGGTACCTGGTGTTGGCTGGGTTCAAGCTCGGCATTTTTCTCGAAGTCAGCCACGCACGTGCCTGTGCAGGTAAAGCCTGCAGGGTCACCGGTGAAAAACACCACGCCTCGGCGCTGCGCCTGATCGCTACGGCGTTGCAACGTATCGAGCAACTATCCTGATAAATCCAGACAAGAGGAACAGCCCATGCAACTGGCCGCTAAGCGGATCATCGTCACGGGGGGCGCCCGCGGCATTGGCGCGGCAGTGGTCAAGGCGTTTGTGGAAGAGGGTGCCCATGTCGTCAGTCTCGACCTGGGCGAGGCAGCCTCGATAACGGGTGACGGTGGTGGTTGGGCGCACTCGCGAGTCTGTGACATCGCTGACAGCCAATCGGTGGACGCGGCCTTTGCCTGGGCCAGCGAACAGCTCAACGGCCTGGATGTGCTGGTGCATGCCGCGGGCATCGCGCCCAATGCCAGCGCCGACAGCATCACGCTGGACGAGTGGGAAAAGGTCTTTGCGGTCAATACCCGTGGCACCTTCCTGACCAACCGAGCGGCCTATGAGCTGCTCAAGGGCAGCGGCGGGCGCATCATCAATTTCGCCTCTGCCGCAGGCGTACTCGGACAGCCGGGCAAAGCCCATTACGCCGCCAGCAAGGGCGCCGTACTGGCGTGGACGCGCACGGTGGCGCGGGAGTGGGGGCCCTTGGGCATTACCGTCAACGCGATTGCTCCGGCGATGTGGACGCCAATGTACGACGCCACCCGCGCGAGCATGAGCGCCGAGCAATTGCAGCAACACGATGCGTACATGGCCGGCCAAGTGCCAATCGGCGGCAAGCTGGGCGAACCGGCCCGGGACCTGGCCCCTGTGCTGGTGTTTCTTGCCGGCGATGGCTCGCGGTTTGTCACCGGTCAGACGCTGGTGATTGACGGCGGGATGATGATGCTCAGTTGAGTGGCAAGCGGTGTGCCTGGAATGAGCCCGGCACACGCGCCTAGCGGCCGCGGATCAGTTGCAAGAACTCCTGGCGAGTGTTGTACGACTCACGAAACGCGCCGAGCATCACCGAGGTGCTCATCACCGAGTTCTGCTTCTCCACACCGCGCATCATCATGCACATGTGTTTTGCCTCGATCACCACCGCCACCCCGGCGGCATCGGTCACCTGGGCAATGGCGTCGGCAATCTGGCGTGTCAGGTTTTCCTGGATCTGTAAGCGCCGGGCGTACATATCGACAATACGCGCGATTTTCGACAGCCCCAGCACCTTGCCTGTCGGTATATAGGCGACATGGGCCTTGCCAATAAACGGCAGCAAATGATGTTCGCACAGGGAGTAAAGTTCGATGTCCCGGACGATGACCATCTCATCGTTGTCCGATTCAAACAGTGCGCCATTGACAACCTGTTCGAGGCTTTGCTGGTAGCCATGACACAGGTACTGCATTGCTTTTGCCGCGCGCGTTGGTGTGTCCAGCAAACCTTCACGTTCTGGGTTTTCACCTACGCCGTGGAGAATCTCACGGTAATTTCTGGCCAGTTCTTCGTTCATGGTTTGACCTTGTTGAATGAACCAACATCCCGGGCTGCACAATGTGCAGCCCGGGCAAGGCTTACAGTTGAGTGACGGCGATTTTGCTATTGCTCTGGCTGGCATCATGAAACTGGGCGGTGTTGCCATTGCGCCACTGCTCCAGCAATTGCGCCTGGCGTTGTTGCGCATGGCCGAGGAATCGATCTTTGACCGGACCATAGCCGCGAACGCTTTCAGGCAATTCCACCAGATCCTGGGCCAGGCCCAATTTGTGGGTGGTCAAGCCCGCCAGCACTTCATCGAGGACCTGTTCGTAGTTGGCCAGCCAATTGCGTTCCACCTTGCGCTCATGGGTACGACCGAATGGATCAAGCCAGGTATTACGCAGGAACTTGAGCCTGGCCAGCAGCTTGAAGCCTTGCAGCATCCACGGACCGAAGCTGCGTTTTTTCGGTTCAGGGCCGGAGCCGTTATCGTTCAGCAGCGGCGGCGCCAGGTGGAAGCGCAGGCGGTAGTCGCCCTCGAAACTGGCCTGGATTTTTTCCAGGAACTGGCCATCGGTAAACAGGCGCGCCACTTCGTATTCATCCTTGATCGCCAGCACTTTGAAGTAGTAGCGGGCGACGCTTGCCGACAGCTTGCCCGGTTGTCCGAGCAGTGCGGTTTCCGCCTTGATGAATTGCTCGACACGATACCGGTAACGTTGGGCAT
Source organism: Pseudomonas sp. EB271-G4-1 (assembly GCF_058791355.1). NCBI lineage: Bacteria > Pseudomonadati > Pseudomonadota > Gammaproteobacteria > Pseudomonadales > Pseudomonadaceae > Pseudomonas > Pseudomonas sp. EB271-G4-1. The sequence continues at coordinate 81,777 of NZ_JBYTEO010000014.1, read as the reverse complement.
AGGCGTAGTTCTGGTACGCAGTGAGAAACTCCATGCGCCGTGCCAGCGTTTCTTCCAGGCTTTGCGACAGTAAGCGGTCCGGGCTTTGCACCTTGCCGGCTTGCAGTTTGCGTAATACCCGTGGCAGGTCATGGGCGCTGCACCGGCCCCAGTCAAAGGCCGAGAGGTTAAAGGGCACCGCCGTGCCGTTCAGTTCGATGGCCTGTAGCAGCGCCGCTTTACCCACCGGCAACCATCCTTTCTGGTAGGCATAGCCAAGCATGAAGGTGTTGGTGGCAATCGAGTCGCCCATCAATGCCGTGGCGATTTTGCTTGCGTCGATAAAGTCCGCCTGGTCAGAGCCCACCGCTTCGGCAATTTGTGCCGACATGCTTTGGGTCTGGAATTTCGGATCCGGGTGCTTAAGCAAATCACCACTTTCCGCTTGCTGGGCGAAGGTGCGCACAAAGGCGCTGGTGATGCTTTCCTCGCTGTTGATCAAGGCATGGGTAACACCGTGACGCAGCTTGGACAGGGTTTCGGTGTTGGCGCTGACCACCAGGTCGCAACCGAGCAGCAGGGTGGTCTCACCTTCGGCAATCCGCGGTGCAAACAACTGTTCCTGGTGCGCGGCAATACGAATGTGCGACCACACCGCACCGCCTTTTTGTGCCATGCCGGCCATGTCCAGATTGAGCGTGCCTTTGCCTTCGATGAACGCCGCCATTCCCAGCAGGGCGCCGATGGTCACCACGCCCGTACCGCCCACGCCAGTGACCAGGATGCTATATGGCTCATCCAGCGCTACGGTCGCGGGCGTCGGCAAATCCCACACGTCATCCTTCGCGGAAGCCAGGGCTTTGGGTTTGCGCAAGGTGCCACCTTCGACCGTGACAAAACTCGGGCAAAAACCGTTGAGACAGGTGAAGTCTTTGTTGCATGAAGACTGGTCAATTTCACGCTTGCGGCCGTACTCGGTTTCCACCGCCACCACCGACATGCAGTTGGACTTGCTGCTGCAATCGCCACAGCCTTCACATACTGCTTCGTTGATCACGACCCGACGTGCAGGGTCCGGGAATTTGCCGCGTTTACGCCGCCGGCGTTTTTCCGCGGCACAGGTCTGGTCATAGATGATTGCCGACACCCCCTGGAACTGGCGCAACTGTTCCTGCACTTCGTCCATTTTGTCGCGACGCAGCACCGGCACGCCGTCTGCCAGATCACGGATGTGCTGATATTTCTCGACATCGTCACTGACGACCACAATACGTTGCACGCCCTCGGCCGCGAGCTGTCGGCTGATCTGCGCAACGCTGAGGCTGCCGTCCACAGGCTGTCCGCCGGTCATGGCCACGGCATCGTTGTAGAGAATCTTGTAGGTAATTTGCACCTTGGCCGCGATGGCGGCCCGAATCGCGAGAATGCCGGAGTGGAAATAGGTGCCGTCGCCCAGGTTAGCGAAGACGTGCCGGGTCTTGGTGAAAGGTGCCTGGCCGATCCATGCCACGCCTTCGCCGCCCATCTGGCTGAAGGTCTGGGTCTGCGGATAGATCCAGGCCGCCATGTAGTGGCAACCGATACCGGCCAGCGCACGACTGCCCTGCGGGACCTTGGTCGAGGTGTTGTGCGGGCAACCGGAACAGTAGTGGGGCACGCGTTCCATCAGGTTGCTGAACTGGCCTTTGCTGGCCAGTTGTGCGTCCAGTACCGCCAGGCTTACTTGCAGCGGACCATTCTGATGCAGGCGCAAAATACGCTTGGCCAACGCACGGGCGATCATTGCCGGGGTCAGGTCATTGGTAGCCGGCAGTAACCAGCCGGTGTGAGGCTGGCTCCATTCGCCTTTATCGTCAAACTTGCCGACGATGCGCGGGCGCACGTCTTCACGCCAGTTGTAGAGTTCTTCCTTCAGCTGGTACTCGATCATGTGGCGTTTTTCTTCGACCACCACGATTTCTTCCAGGCCCTCGGCAAACTGCCGAACGCCTTCAGCTTCCAGCGGCCAGACCATACCGACCTTGTACACGCGCAGGCCGATCTGCTGTGCGAGTGTTTCGTCGATGCCGAGGATTTTCAACGCCTGGCACACGTCGAGGTACGACTTTCCGGACGTGATAATGCCGATACGCGCTTTCGGCGAGTCCATCACGATACGGTCGAGACGGTTGACCCGGGCATAGGCGAGGGCGGCATACAGCTTGTGTTCCAGCAGGCGTTGTTCCTGCGCCAGGGGTGGGTCAGGCCAGCGGATATTCAAGCCGCCTTCGGGCAACGGGATATCGGGAATGATTGGCTGTACGCGATGAACATCGATGTCGACAACGGCCGCGCTTTCCACGGTATCGGCCACCGCCTTGAGCGCAACCCAGCAACCGGAATAACGCGACATGGCCCAGCCGTGCATGCCGTAGTCGAGGTATTCCTGCACGCCCGATGGCGCCAGTACTGGCATCATGACCGCTTTGAAAATGTGCTCGGTCTGATGGGGCAGCGAGGAGGAACGGGCGCCATGGTCATCACCGGCAATCGCCAGCACACCGCCGAATTGTGAGGTGCCGGCAGCGTTGGCGTGACGGAACACATCGCCGCAGCGGTCGACGCCCGGGCCCTTGCCGTACCACATGCCGAACACGCCGTCGTAGGTCGCGCCTTCGAAGATATTGACCTGTTGGGTACCCCAGATCGACGTGGCAGCGAGGTCTTCGTTCATGCCCGGATGGAACACCGTGTGGTGCTCCTTGAGATAGTCGCGAGCCTTCCACAAAGCCTGGTCAAAACCACCCAGCGGCGAGCCACGGTAGCCGGAAATGAACCCGGCGGTATTCAGACCATTGGCCAGATCGCGCTGGCGCTGCATCAGAGGCAGGCGCACCAGCGCCTGAATCCCGGTGAGTAAAACTTTTCCGCTGTGCTGGATGTATTTGTCATCCAGAGACGTGGACGCACTCATGCTCATCCTCCAGGCTTTATTGTCATGGCGGCGCCAGGAGAGCGGCGTTGCCTAGTTATTGGCCGGAGTCTAGGGAGGGGGGGGGTGGATCGTAAAATCACAAAAACAGCGGGGTGGTATTGGATATTTGAATACCGGAATGTTCTTTGGCATTTGATCAATATCAAATGCATTTCAGCAATGCTCCCAATCGTTGTGCCCAAACCTCCCTGTCCCGTTTACTTCAGCCATACCGAAGCCCTCAGGCCAGCGCTCTTCGGCGCGGTTGAAACGGCCCGGCACTTCGGCTGCCAATAACAAAAAGAATGGGAAGGGAGTGTTGATGATCGACGCAAAACCAAAGCCGTTAAGCCTGGCCATCTGGCTCAGTGTGATCGGGTGTGTCTTGTCCGTTGGCAACAGTCAGGCTGCCGAGTTTGATACCGGCAATCCGGACCTCACCGCGCGCTGGGACAACACCGTTCGCTACAACGTCGGCGTGCGAGCTGAGGGGCGTGACAATGCCTTGGCCAACAACGCCACCTACGACGAGTCTGATTCCAAATTTGATAAAGGCGATGTGGTGACCAATCGCGTCGACCTGATGAGCGAAATGGAGGTGGCCTACAAGAAGTACAACGGCTTTCGCATCAGCGGCGCTGCCTGGTACGACCAGGCGTACGAAGACACCGATGTCGAAACCAGCGATGGTAATGTCTTCTACCCCGGCGCATTTCCGGGTAAGAGTACGCCGAGCTATACCAACGGCCATTACTCCAACTTTACCAAGCGCTACCACCGCGGACCCAGCGGCGAATTGCTGGACGCCTTTGCGTTTACCCGCTTCAACCTTGGCGACATTCCGGTCAGTGTGCGTGCCGGCCGGCACACCGTGTATTGGGGCAATGGCTTGTTGATTGCCGGGCATGCCATTTCCTACTCACAAGCACCGCTGGACGGGCGCAAAGCCGTGAGTAACCCCGGCACCGAGACGCGCGAAATCTTCCTGCCGTTGACGCAGATTTCCACCCAGGCGCAGGTCACCGACAAGTTGTCGCTGGCGGCGCAATATTTCTTCGAATGGGACACTACTCGAGCACCTGAGGGCGGCACTTATCTGGCCTCCGCCGACATCGCACTGGAAGGCCCGGACCGCTTGCCGCTGTTCAGTGGTTTCACACGGCCATTGATCGATCCGCTCAAGCCCAAGGACGAGGGCAACTGGGGCGTGATGGGTACCTACAGCTTCGACTATCTGCACTCGGAAGTCAGCCTGTACTACCGCGAGTTCGATGATTACAACCCGTGGGGCCTGCAAGTGGCGCCGACTTTCGCCCGCTACGTTTACGCCAACAACGTCAAGCTTTATGGCCTGGGTTACTCCGCAGGACCGGTACTGGGTGGCGGTTCCGTGGGGGTAGACCTGTCGTATCGCCAGAACACTTCCCTGATCTCCAGCAACATCAGCACCGTCGACAACGAGGGCGCCCGAGGTGATACCTGGCACCTGGTGGTCAACAGCCTTTGGTTGCTGCCGCGTACCAATTACTTCGACACCGGCAGCCTGATCACCGAAATGGCGTTCAGTCACGTGGAAAAGGTGACAGAGCATGAAGAGCTGTTCAAGGGCGAAGGCTACCGCGGCTGCCCGGCGGGGCAGGACAAACACTTCGGCTGCGCCACCGACAACTATGTCGGCCTTGCCGTTAGCTTTGCGCCGCAGTGGCTGGGGGTGTTCCCCGGTTGGAATATTTCTACCCCGATGAGCGTGGATTACGGCGTCAGCGGCAATGCCGCCACAGGGGGAGGCAACGAAGGCAAATACACCTGGAAGGCCGGTGTGAAGGGCACCTACGACGAGCGCATGGACGTGACGCTGTCTTATATCGGCTACGGCAGCGAACGCCATTACGCCGATGTCAATGGCGTAGGAAAAACCGTCGTCGGTGGTTCCGGCGACGTTGGACTGTCCGACCGTAACTGGGTCTCCCTGACCGTCAGCACAGCGTTCTAAACCGCCCCTGAAATGCAATGCAGTGATCACCGGGCTTGGTGATCACCCATCTGAATGGAGAAGGTCATGAAGATTAATTCTTGTGCGATAGGCCTCGTGGCCATCGCTTTGGCGGGGTCGGCGGTGGCTGATGAGAGCTTCACTACAGCGGACCTGGGCGGCAAGCTCACGGCGTTTGGTTCGATTGTCGCCGGCAACGCGGCGGGCACTATTCCGGCTTACGACGGTGGTCTGAAAGTCCCTGCCGGTATGGTGCCTGGCGATGGGACCTGGCCGAACCCGTTTGCCAATGAAAAGCCACGCTTGCGCATTACCGCAAGCAACGCGGACCAGTACGCTGACCAGATGACGGCCGGGCAGATGAAGTTGCTCAAAAAGTACCCCGACACGTATTACCTTGAGGTGTACCCCACCCACCGGACCGCCACCTTTCCAGCAAACTTCCTGGCAGCTACCCAGCGCAACGCCACCCGCAAAGACTGCAAAACCGAGAACGATGGTCTGTCGATCAGCGAAGCGTGCCGTGGCGGCCTGCCTTTCCCGCTGCCGCGCGATGGCCGCGAGGTGATGTGGAACTACATCCTCAACTATCAGGGCGTGAATGGCTGGGACTGGAACCACAGTGCCTATGTGGTCAATGAGGGCCACATCACGCTGACCAACACCAACCGTTCCACCGGCGAAAAACCTTTCTATCAAATGGATGTGCCAGGGCGTGATCCGAAAATCGCCCAGCGTATCTGGTCGCACGTCGTCGCGCCGGCCCGTACGGCCGGGCAGGCATCCGGGTATTGGGATTACCTCGACCCGGTCACCGACTCCCGCTACGCCTGGAGCTACAGCACCGGCCAGCGGCGTGTACGCAAGGCTCCGGAGTTCAACTACGACACCCCTAACTCGGCGTTCGGCGGGGTAGCGTTCTACGACGAAATCTTCCTGTTCTCCGGGAAGATGGACCGCTTTGACTGGAAGTTGGTGGGCAAGAAGGAAATGTTGATTCCCTACAGCAACTACACGCTGAAATGGGGTTGCGACATGGAGAAAAAGCTCATGCCCAACCACATCAATCCGGCCTGTGAACGCTGGGAGCTGCACCGTGTCTGGGTGGTGGAAGCGACGCGCAAGGACGGCGTGCGTCACGCGCAGAAAAAGCGCCGCTACTACATCGACGAAGACACCTTTGGCGCGGCTGTCTACGACGCCTGGGACGACAGCGGTGCGTTGTTCCGTACCGGCTCGCAGTACAACATCGAGGCCTACGGTATTCCCAACAATCCGCAACAGGATTCCTACTCGCTGTACGACTTCACCCGTGACCAGTACGGCATGTTCGGTAATGGCCCTACACGCTACCGCCAGGAACCGGTCGCCGAGCGTGAAGCCAACCCACAGACCATCGCTGGTGGTCAAACCCGCTGACATCGTGCGCCCTTTTCGGCGTTCGCCTCGGACGCCGATTTTTTTCTTCGTTCCCGAGACCTATTCATGAGCGAGATTCTGAAACGCCTGGACGGCAAAGTCTGCGTGATCACTGGCGCGGGCAGTGGCATTGGCCGCGCTTCGGCACTGCGTTTTGCCAGGGAAGGCGCCACCGTGGTGGTCACCGATCTTTTCGCCGAATCGGCGCAGGCCGTGGCGGCTCAAATCGGCGCCAATGCCCTGGCATTGCAAGTGGATGTCGGCCAGGAAGACGCCCTGCGGGAGATGGTTGAACAGACCGTCCGGACTTTCGGCCGTATCGACGTGCTGTTCAATAATGCGGTGTACCGAAACCCGGCCACCACCCGCGATATCGACTTCATCAACTTCAACACCGAGCTGTTCCACAACTGCATGCGTGTCAACGTGCTGGGCGGTGTCCTGGCGTGCAAATACGCTTTGCCGCACATGCTCGCCCAGGGCAGCGGTTCGATTCTGTTCACATCGTCCACCAGCTCGATTGCCGGCGAAATCTCCCAGTTCAGCTACGGCGCCTCCAAGGCTGCGCTCAATTGGTATGTGCAAACCATTGCCGCCACCTTTGGTAAACGCGGCATTCGTTGCAACGGCATTTTGCCGGGGGTCATTCGCACACCGGCCATGGAAAGCTGGGCCAACGAGGCCATGAAGAGCGCTTTTCTCGACCTGCAAAACGTACCGCAACTGGGGGAGCCGGAAGACATCGCCGCCATGGCCGCATTTCTTGCCAGCGACGACGCGGCCTACGTCAACGGCACGTTGATGCGTGTAGACGGTGGCATGAGCTGCGGTACGCCGATGGTGCCAGTGGTGCGCAATTTCCTGCTGCCCCAAGCCTCGATCTGATCCCGATCAATTCACTGCACTGGAGCCCGTTTCATGGCACTCGAACAGGAACGCTTCATCCTCGACATGCTGGCCGCCTGGGGCGATGGCAGCGACGGCAGCCGCCCGGATATCGAACGCATCATGGCCACTTTTGCCGACGACGCTGTCTGGCAACTTTGGGTACCCGGTGGTCCGGTGATCCGTGGTCGTGACGCGCTGCGCAAGGAGATAGAGCGGCAGATGAGTTATGTCACGCATAACCACTGCAACACGCGCCACATCGTTTCTTCCGAGCGAGTGGTAATGACCGAACGCGATGATTACTGCGTCAGCAATGGCGTCCCCATGCCGCATTCGATGGTGGCGGTGTACGAGCTGAACGAGCAAGGCCTTATCTGTGCCTGGCGCGAGTACCTGGACACCGCTGACCTGGCGAAGAAAAAGGGCGTACCGCTGGAGCACGTGGGCGGGCCGAGCGCTGGTGTTATCAGCACCCATTGATAGCGGCGCTGGACATCAGCGTCTGAGGGAGACATGTATGCCAACAACAAATGTGACCTGTGATCCGGTCGAAGAAAAGCTGCGTACCTTTGTCGAAGGTCTACTGGGCGGGAAAATCACCGCCATGCAGCGTCTGCTGCGCTGGCGCCCGGCCTGGAACCTTGAGCTGCAACGCGATGGCGAAACCCTTCAGTTGCATATTCGGGGCGAGCGCGGTGGGGATGTCAGTCCATTCCCGGATCTGCGCCGGGAGGCGGACATTCTCTCCTTGCTCGGTCAGCAAGGCGTGCCCGTACCGCATATCTACGGCTTTTGCGAAGACCCGCAAGCCATCCTGATGCAGTTGGTGCCGGGTAGCCGTGACGTCAGTACGGCGAAGAGCGATGCCGAACGTCATGGGGTTGCACGCCAGTGGGTCGATGCCATGGTGCGTATGCACCAACTGCCGTTGCAACCCTTTATCGATCAGGGTATCAGCCTGCCCAAAGGTGCCGCGGACATTACCCTGGCGGGTCTGGAAGCCTATTACCCGCTGTATGCGCGTAATAAAACCAAGCCTCAGCCTCTGGCCGAATTCGCCCTCGGTTGGCTGCGGCGCAATGTGCCACAGCACCGAACCCGGCCTGCTTTCGTTCAGTACGATTCGGGGCAGTTTCTGTTCGAGAACGGACAGGTGCATGGCCTCTACGATTTTGAGTTCGCCATGATCGGTGATCCTCTGGCCGACCTCGCTTCGGCGCGCATGCGCGACAATTACGAACCGCTCGGGGACAGTTTTGCGGCCTTGTATCGCTATTATCAGCAAGTGACCGGCGAACCGGCGGAGCCTGATGTAGTGCGCTACCACACCGCGCTCTTCGCCACGGTCAGCACCATGCAGTTCTCGGCATCGGTGGCCACGCCACAACCGGGTGACCCGCATGACACCTACACCGAATTTGATATCGCCCTGCGCCGTGTGGTGGTGCATGCGCTGGCCGAGGCCATGGGTGTTCCCCTGCAAAAGCCGAAGCTGGACGTTGTCGGCACTGGCCCAAATGCACAGCTGCTGACCATGCTGACCGATGCCTTGGCCCAAGTGGAGGTTGCCAGCGATTTCCAGAAAACCAAATTGCGCGCAGTGAGCAAACTGGTGGAATACCTGGGCCGTGGCGATGCCATGGAGTTGCACTTGCGCAAGCTGGAGCAACAGGACGCGCAAGCGCTGCTGGACCGCACCTTCAGTGACTACAGCGAGATCGATGCAGCGCTGGAAACCTTTGTCAAAAACGCCGGGCCGGAATACGACGAACCCTTGCTGCACCTGTTCATGGCGCAAATCGAGCGGCGCGTCCTGGTCTATGGCAGCACCGCCATTGGCGCCTCCGCCAGCCACATCGACCTGCCGCCAGTCGCCTGACGCGGTGAAGCCTTCCTCGCCCGGTGGCTTGCCGCCGGGCCTTTGTTTTCGGAGTGTTTATGTCTGTTCCTGATAACGCCTTCAAGCATCGGTATGGTCCGTGGGCAGTGATCGCCGGTGCCTCGCATGGGGTGGGCGCCGCATTTGCCCATGCACTCGCCGAGCGTGGCCTTAACTGTGTGCTGGTGGCGCGCCGTGGCGAAGCCTTGGCGCAGTTGAAAAATGATCTGGAGCAACGGTACGACGTTGAGGTGCTGGTGCTCATCCAGGACCTGTCCCATCCCGATGCCTGTGAGCAATTGTTGGCGGCTGTTGGTAAGCGGCAAGTCGGTCTGTTTATCTACAACGCCGGGGGCGACCCCTACATCACGCGTTTTCTCGATACTTCGGTCGACGACTGGGGCGCCTTGCTGCGCCTCAACTGCCTAACTGTGATGCAATGCAGCCATGCCTTCGGTGCCGCCATGCTGGAACGCGGGCGAGGTGGATTGCTGCTGGTGGGTTCCCAGGCTGCGTTAGGCGGGATTCGAAAACTGGCGATGTACACCGCCACCAAAGGGTTTGCGCTGAACCTCGGCGAGTCGTTATGGGCGGAGTGGAAAGATCGTGGTGTGGATGTGCTCAACCTGGTCATCGGTACCGTGGACACCCCTACCATGCGCGATGCCATGGTCAAACTGAACATTCCCGACGCCCTCACCATGACGTTGCCCAAGGCTGAAGACCTGGCGCTTCTGGCGCTTCAGGAGCTGGGCAATGGCCCGACGTTGATACACCCCGAAGACACCCTCGAACAGCTCGCCAATGCGCCTGGCCCGGCACGCCGTGCACACGTGCTGAGCAAGAGCGCGCAAGCGGCTGTGTTCATCGGCAACGACTGAGGTCACACACCATGAAAGGCTTTGATAACGCAGAATTCAAACGCGGTTGGAGGGTGCTGATTCTGGCTCTCGTGGGTGTCGCCACCAGTTCCAGTTCGTTGCTGCTGTACAGCTTCAGCTCCCTGGTAATTCCCCTGGAACAGGCCATGGGCTGGGGCAGGGCGGAGTTACAGGCGGCGATCACCGCACTGTCGCTGGGCACCATTGTCGCGTCGCAATTGGCCGGCTGGCTCAATTTGCGATATGGCCTGCGCCTGATCACGTTGCTGTCCTTGTTGGCGTTGTCCGTGAGCGTCTTCCTCCTGAGCTGTGTCAGTGGCTCGATATGGACCCTCTACCTGGGTTTTTTCCTGGTGCCGCTGGCCGGGCTGGGTACGTTGCAGGTGACCTGGTCGCACTTGGTCAACCTGTGGTTTGAGGAAAACCGAGGCCTGGCGTTGGCGATCATCCTCAGCGGCTCCGGGCTCGCGGCCATCATGCTGCCGCTGATCACCGCCTGGGCGATCGGCCGTTGGAATTGGCAGGCGGGTTTTATCGCATTGAGCGTGTTGCCAATACTGCTGGCATTGCCACTGGCGTTACGCTGGTTAATGCCGACCGCTGTTGTCAGCCACAGCACATCACCACTTGCGGTCGTCAGCGAACGATCCGGCGGGCTGCTGTTGCGCGAAGCGCTGCGTTCGTGGCGGTTCTGGGTGTGCAACCTGTCGATGACATTGGTGGTGTCCTGCGTGGTGGGCATGGTCACCAACATCGTGCCACTGCTGCAGGATCGAGGCCTGAGCGCCCTGCAGGCCAGCCAGGTTTTCAGCAGCTTTGGCGTGTCGCTGATTCTCGGACGGTTGCTGGTGGGTTACCTGATTGACCGGTTGTGGGCCCCCGGTGTCGCCTCTTTGGCGCTTTTGATGCCGGCATTTGCCTGCGGCATTTTTGCCTATGGCGACTCCAGCATTGCCCTGTACACCCTCGCCACATTGCTGGTGGGTGTTGGTGCGGGCGCCGAATTCGATATCGCGGCATTCCTGATCGCCCGCTACTTCGGCATGCGCGACTACGGTCGCTTGTTCGGTGCCCATCTGGGCCTGATTACCGCCGGTGCCGCGATCTCGCCATTGCTGTTTGCGGGACTGTTCAAGCTGACCGGTGGCTACTCGGCCATGCTGTTGTTCAGCTTCATCTGCTTTGTCGTCGGACCCTTGCTTCTCCTGACGCTGGGTGGGTATCCGCGTTATCAGGCCGAGTCATTGGCGACCCGCTAGTGGAATTTCGAGCTAAACATATGGACAAATAATTGATTTGTGTTCAACTACTGCTCTAAGTGCAGCCTTAAAATAAAACAGACAAGGAGAATGCCATGCGTGCAGCAATTATTTCCGAGCGCAATGCGCTGCCGGTAGTCGACGAGTTTCGTGAGCCGAAGCCGCAAGACGGCGCGGTACTGATCGATGTCGATACCGCTGGCCTGGGGGGCTGGGATGTACTCGGCGCCTACCGTCTCGGAGTGGAGTACCCCTGTGTCATTCGCGGCGAAGGCGTAGGCCGTGCGCCGGATGGCCGTCGGGTGTATTTCGGGGAACGCTCGGTGCTGCCATTTGGTGCCTGGGCAGAGCGCACCCTGGTGCCGCAAGCCGAAGTGTGGAATGTGCCGGACGACGTGGACGATAAAACCGCGATCAGCATGGGCATTGCGGCTACCGGTGCCATCGTTCCACTGGAAAAAGCCGAAATTCAGAAGGGTGAAAAAGTCCTGATTTTGGGCGCGACCGGTACCCTCGGCCAGATCGCCTTGCAACTGGCGCGCGGTATGGGTGCGGGCAAGGTGGTCGGTGCTGCGCGGTCGGGTGAAGCGCTGGGCCGTTTGAAGTCGCGGGGCCTCGCCGATGAGGTGGTGACACTAGGCGGTAGCGATGATGTCGCAGCTCTCAAGGACGCGGCCGATGGTGGATTTGACGTGGTGCTGGACCTGGTGTGCGGTCAACCCATGTTGACGTCTCTGAAAGCCACCAATTGGGGCGCCCGTATCGTGACCATTGGCACGGGGGCCGGACGCCAGCTCAATCTGGATATTGCCGATCTATTGTTCCGCAACTTGTCGTGCATCGGCACCGGCCAGCGCGCGCCAGCAGACCGTGAGCAAATCTGGCTGCGTCTGCTGAAGATCGCCAAAGAGCAGCAGATTCAGGTGGATTACCTTGACTTCACCCTGGATCAGGCAGCTGAAGCCTGGGCCGCGCAGGTCAATGGGCCACACGCAAAAATCACTGCCACGATTCGTCGTTGAAACCCCTGTCGCTAAAAGGTGCCCTTGTTCGGGTGCCTTTTAGCGTCGGCGCTGATGGCGAAACTCTTCGGGTGTAACGCCGAGTTCTTTGCGGAATGCGGCACTGAAGGCTGCTGCATTGTTGAAGCCGGCCTGATAGGCAACTTGTTTGATCAGTAACCGTGTGTCGGCCAGCAGCGCCATGGCTTTTCGCAGGCGATGTTGTGCTGCGTATTGGCGCAATGTCATGCCAGTCGTGTTTTTGCAGCGACTGGACAGAGTTCGCAACGGCAGCTCGCAGGCCTGCGCCAAGTGGCGCAAAGAGTGGCCTTCGTCGCTCGTGGTATCGAGCAGTTCACGCAGGATGTTGAATTGCCGAGGGCTGAGTTTTTCAGTGTCGGGTAAGGGAACGGCGGCAACGACGGGAACGTCGATGAACTCGCGGCGCAGGTCCAGGGCAATGCTGGTGAGCAGGCACTCGGTTTGCAATTCGCTGGCGAAACCGGGATTGCTCACCTCTTCGGCCAGCCGTTGCAAGGACGCGTGCAGGTAACCGCTCTGCAGGTCAAGCATGGCTTCGCTGACGTTCTCCTTCCAGTTCCAGCGATAACTGCCCAGGGCGCCGAGGGAGGAGGGATCGAACAGGCACACCAGGGCCTTTTGCTTGCTGGCATCGTGGCGTAGATGGAATTCGGTGCGATGGGGAATGAACAGCAGTTTGCCCAAGGGCTGGAATTGATGCGCGCCGTGGCTGGCAAAGCTGCCGCAGTTAGGCTTGCTTTGAACGCTGGCAGGCAGCATCAGGCGTATCAGGCAACTGTTGCCGGTTTCAATCAGGGCCGTGCCGGAGCACGACCATTGCGCCTGTTCAACGCGCAGATCGAAGCCTTGTTTGGCCAGTGAAGCTTCGGTCAGGAAATTACCTGACGCTTCACAGTTGTACTCGCTGTAGTGGATCGCGTTCATTTTTCAACCTTCAGCCTTTTTTATTGTTGGTGCTGAAATTCGAAGGGTGGCAATACGGCAAAGCAGCTACCCGGTCTCGAGTGTACCGAGGCTGTGGACCAAGCTGTTTCATATATTCAGACCGTAGGTATCAGAAAATCAGATGACAAAGGGCAGAGATATTTCAATGCGCCAGCTGCGTTATTTTGTCGCCGCCGCGGACGCCGGACAGTTTTCCCAAGCGGCGCTGAAGGCACATGTATCGCAGTCGGCGATTACGGCGGCCGTGTTGCATCTGGAACAGTCCATGGGCGTCAGCCTGTTCGACCGCCTGCCCCATGGCGTGTCACTGACCGCTGAAGGCAACAAGTTTTCCCAGCATGCGCGGCACATCCTCGACACCCTGCAGGACGCCCTCAGTGAACCGCTTTTTCTCGGTCACGCCATGCAAGGCACCGTACGAGTGGGCGCCTCTTACACGGTGCTGGGCTATTTTCTGCCTGCGCTGCTGGCGCGCTTCAAACGTAGCTACCCTCAGGTTGAGATCGACCTGATCGACATGGACCGTCACAGCATTGAGGAAGCCCTGGGCAATGGCGATCTCGACCTGGGCCTGACGATAGTCTCCAACACACCAAACCTGCAGGGGTTCGCTCACCAGGTGCTGATTCGTTCTCGCCGCCAACTCTGGTTGGCCAGTCAGCACCCTTTGATGTCCGCCACCTCGATCAATCTCGAAGACGTCGCCGAGCATCCCTATATCCTCGCCACGGTCGATGAGGGGGAGGCTTCGACTTCGCGCTACTGGGAATCCCGTGGATTGGCGCCCAAGGTGGCTTTTCGCACCTCATCCATGGAGGCATTGCGCGGGTTGGTGGGGCATGGTTTCGGCGTGACCATTCTCTCGGACATGGTCTACCGGGCCTGGTCCCTGGAGGGCAAGAAAATTGAGATCCGCCCGCTGGTAGACGTGATTCCCCCCATGGAGCTCGGACTTATCTGGCTGCCAGATACCCGTTTGTCAGCATCGGCCCAGGCATTCCGGCAGTTTTTGATCATGGCCTGCGCTTCGTAGCCTTGCAGCTGGCGCGCAGCGTTGACTGGCTATTTGCCGGAGTCGAGTGAGGAGGGGATCGTAAATCGCGAAAACTGTGCAGTGGTATTGGATATTCAGATACTGCAACACAGGTGGGTTTTTTTGCGTCTTCGCAGAGGACAGAATTCAGGGGTGGTATCGCAATTTCAATTCGCTGCTTGCTTGATATCTCCGCAGAAAATATCGACGTTGCCATCGGCCGGCGTGGTTGTCACAACCACGGAGTAGCCGGTGGAAAACAGTTCTGACATGGCGACAGGCGCGCTTCGTGAATAGGTCCAGCCACCGATATCGGAAATACGGCTGGTGTTGATCCGGTCATTCATTGTGTAGGCAACGGGCCCGGGTTGTTTGCAGCTCCCTTTATGGATAGACGTATAGAGGTTCAAGGGACTGAGGGTTCCGCTTGGAACCCCGCCAATGATGAAGGTAAAGGCGGTTTCATTGCCTTGGTTGGCCAATGTCGTATTGGCAATCTCGCCGGTGTTCTGTGGCGTAGCAAGCAGAGGAATGGTCACTGTCTGGTTTGATGAATGCGTACAGCCGAGCATCATCACAGTGGCCATCAGCGCCGCCGATTGATTTCTCAAATTCATGATAAATCTCCTGTGCTCCGAAAATGTAGTACGGGAGATTTTGGTATAGCTCATTTGAGCAATGTCTTGTGCGGGATGCAGACAGGGGCGGTGCCATTTTGCCGGGTGTATTGGGGGTCGACCCGCATCGTGACGCCGCTACTGCCGAGCGTTGTTGGCCGGCGGCCAGGTTCCATTGTTCATCAGGCTGTCGAAGGTCTCGGTCATTTCTTGCGCCGAGTTCGGATAGTCGTGGCGTACCCACCACAGCCACAGCCCGATCAAGGCCCCCACGAAACAGCGTACCGCCGCTTCGCCACGCATGTGCTCCACCTGGTACAAACCCTGTTTTCGGTAGTGTTCCCGCACCTGGATGATCAGGATATTTTCCAGATGGGCAAGAATCACGCTCTGGCCGGGACCGCTGAAAAATGACGTCGTCAGTGCCGCATGACGTTCGGTAGCGCTGAACAGCCAGGCTGACACGTCCAGCAGGACACGACGGTCGCCACCTACCTCGGTGACCTTGGTTGAGGGCATGCCAATGGCTTCATACCCGGCAACGATCAGGTCTTCCTTGTCGCGAAAGTGCGCGTAGAAGGTGGAGCGGGCAACCCCCGTACCGCGCGCTGTTCCAGAGCGGCGTTCAGTTGTACGACAAAAACCTTCCGTACACAGTGAAAAACGTCAGTTATGACTTCAACAAGGGCATGTGGTCGTTGCTCAACGACGGCCTCAAGGGCGGCTACCGGGTACACGACGCACCGCTGTCGGAGCGCGACATGAAACCTGAATCGATTGTTTCCCAGGAAACGCAACGCTGATTGCATCGAATGGACACGCATTTGCGGCCTGAGTGGGCCGCTTTTTTTTTGCTGGATTCTTTTGGCGTACATATCCATTTGAGGCGGCCTGACAGCCGACCCCTGTAGGAGCGAGCCTGCTCGCGATGGACGTCAACGATAACGCGCCCTGTCTGGATGAACGCGTTGTCTGGGCCTCCATCGCGAGCATGTTCGCTCCTACAGGTTCTTCCAATCCGCAAAAGCCCGTTCCACACAAGGCACACCCCAAAAACCTTCTCTAGCTTCAATAATAAATGAACACATATAGAAAAAGTGTCTATATTATTGGCGGTGCAGTTATCCCTCAAACCGGTCCGAACGCCCTGTCAAATGAGGCGTTCGACCTGCTGGCTTATTACAACAAGGAGAATGCCATGCTGATTGATGTCCACGCCCACTTGCTGACTGAGGGTATGCTGAACCGCCACGAGTTCTGGGGGCCGTTCATGAAGGTGCAGGGGCTGACCGTGGGGCATTTTTCCCTCGGTACCAAGCAACCGGCCAAAGCCGCTACTGACGCTGAGGCGCAGGCCAACCTCCTCGCGCGCATGACCCACGCCAGCCGGCGCAAGCTGATGGCCGAACGGGGTGTCGACAAGCTGGTGATGTCCACACCGTCCCACTGTTTCATGTATTGGGCAGGTGATTTCGCCAACGAATACGCGCGCCTGTGCAACGACGAGCTGTCGGCATTTTGCCGGGCCGATCCCGACCACTTCGATTTCTGGTGCCACGCCAACCTGGCGGACCCACTGAACGCAGCCAAGGAAATCGAACGCGCCGTGACTCAGTTAGGCGCCAAGGGCGTGTGCGTCGGTGGGGCCAATTTCAATGGTCTGGAAGCTCACGATGAACGCCTGTTCCCCGTCTGGGAAAAGCTCACCCAGCTGGATGTGCCGATCATGGTGCATGGCTTCAACCAGTCGATCTACTGGGGCGAAAAACACACCGACGACAAGTTCGAAACCACTTCGATCGTGGGTGATTGCGTCGATGAAACGTTGTTCTTCTGGTACCTGATCTGCGGCGGCGCACTGGATGTTTTCCCGACCCTGAAAACCTACATCACCCATGCCGGTGGCATGGCGGTTTTCCAGTTGGGGCGTTTGAGCGAGCTCAATCGGGCAATGGCACCTGACTCGCGCAACCAGCGACCGTTGATGGATTACATGCATAATTTCTACTTCGACCTCGACGTGCATGCGCCCGGCTTGCGTCGTGGTGTCGCCGAGGTGGTTGGGGCGGAGCGTCTATTATACGGCACTAACTTTGGTGGCGCCTATGATCATGGCGACTTGACCGAGGGGCTGGGTTTGTCTGCTCAAGACCGTGAACGGATTCGTAGCGGTAACGCGATCGAACTCCTCAAGCTGAAGGTTCCGGCCAACGCTGGCCGGGTGCTGACGTCGTGACGGACAGCCTGCTGGACATGGCCGCCGGGCGGCCATACCCGCAGCGCAGCGGGCGATTGCCTCGGCAACTGAGTGAGATATCCGCAGCCTGGCTCACGCAGCTATTGCAGCCGCGTTATCCAGGCATCGAGGTCCTGGCGCTGACGGCGTTGGAGGTCCGTAACGGGCACACCACCAAATTGCGCGCCAGGCTTGAGTTGAACGAGGTCGGACAGCGCGCGGGTATTCCTGCGCATGTGTGCCTGAAGTCGAACTGGTCCGAAGGTTTCGAGAGCGGCGATATCTGTGAGCTGGAAGCGCGCCTGTATCATCTGGCGCGCGGCTGGACCGATGCGCCATTGCCGACCACATTTTTCACCGACTGGGACGCCGATGGTGGCGGTCGAGGTGTGGTGATGATGGAAGACCTCGGTCTGGCTGCCGGGCAATTTGGTCATAGCACCGATCACCTTGGCTTGGACGGTGTTGCTCAGGGGCTCGAGTCACTGGCGACGGTGCATGCTGCTACCTGGAACAGTCCGCAGTTGCAGGAGCAGCGCTGGTTGCCGGTGTCGATGGCCAACCCGGTGGACAGCGACGGTCTGCTGCGCATGTACAACTACATCAAGGTCAATCTGCGTAAACCCGAGTACCAGCAGCTGCTGCCGAAATGGATGTACGAATCACCGGAGTTGTTTAGCCATGCCTTCGATGAATTGGCAGCTTTTGAACTGGAGCAGACTTCACCCTGTTGTTTGATCCATGGTGACTCCCATCAGGGTAATAGTTTCTTGCGCAGTGACGGTCAACGTATCTGGCTGGATTGGCAACTGGCCCGACGTGGCCGGCCATGGCGCGATGTCGCCTATTTCATGCTCGGCGCGTTGACCGTGGAGGAGCGCCGCGCCGAAGCGCTGCGTTTGCTGCGTGTTTACCGTGAAAAACTGATTAGCCTGGGAGCCGAAGGCGTGCTGGGTCAGGACGCGGCCTGGGAACAAGTACGGCGTTGGCCGGTCTGGGGGATGCAGACCTGGATGTCGAACATGGATGATTGGGGGCAGGCCGGACTGCCAATGGTGGAGCGGTTTTTCGCCGCCGCAGAAGATTTTGATACTGTGCGCTTGTTAACCCACGGCCGTAAGCCACGCCGCACACCGATATTGGGGCAGGGCGCAAGGCCGTTGACGCAAGCGTATCAACATTTATTGGAGAGTTGAGCGTGGTCAATCAGGAAGATTTGCGTCTGCAAGGCGCGGATAACTTTCGCAGCTTGAAAGGCATTCCCTCCCATTGTGGTCGCCGCATTGGCGGCGATATTCTTTTGCGCGCAGACCAGTTGCATGGGCTGACTGCTGAAGACTGGCAGACACTTCAGCGCCTGGGGTTGCAGACCGTCTGCGATTTACGCAGCGCGGGTGAGCGTGAACGTTACCCGAACCGCTTGCCCAATAACGCAATCCGGGAGTTGCACCTGGAGGTCATAGGCGATGTCCGGGCCGATCCACGCCTTGCCCTCATGCTGGCGAATAATCCGGTGGCGGAGGGTGCACGGGCCATGATGCTGGAAGTTTACCGGCGGCTACCGGGAATGTTGGCGCCCCGGTTGCCGGCGCTGTTCGAGTTGTTTTCTGCAGGCAAGGGCTCGGTGCTGATTCACTGCACGGCGGGCAAGGACCGCACCGGCATCGCGGTCATGCTGCTGTTGCATGCCCTTGGTGTCACGCCAGAACACATCTTGACCGACTATTTGCGTTCGGCACGGCGTTTCAGTCAGTTGAGTGCAGAGCGTCAGCAGGCGATGAGTCATGCGGTGGGCCGGATGGTGGGCCAGCCGGTCAGCGAAGCGGCGTTCGATGCGGTAGTGGATGCCCGGCCTGAATACCTGAATGCCGCTTATGCGGTGATCGAGGCTGAATACGGTGGCCTGGATCGCTATCTGCAGCGTTTCAGTGGTTTGAGTGGCACGGGCTTGCAGGCATTGCGAGATACCTTGCTGGTCGCCTAGGTCGCGGCGCGGGTCATGACCCGGGCCGGTTTCCATTGCGCCAATCCGATCCCCAGCAAAATTAAGCCGCCACCCACCGCGTGGTACAGGTGCAACGTTTCCCCGAGCAGCACGATCGCCAATACCGCGGTAAACAGCGGCACCAGGTTCATCAATACGGCAGTTTTTTCTGCGCCGAGGGTTTGCAGGCCGCGCATCCACAGGCCGGGTGCCAATGCCGAGGCGAACAGGCCAGCGAATAACACCAGTGGGATGTTCTTTGCCGTCAGGGCTATCGACGGTGCCAGCACGAAAGGCGGCACCAGCAGCAGGGTGCCGCAGATAATTTGCATATACAGGCTTTCCCAGGTTGGCAGGGGAATCTGCCAGCGCTTCACCAACACGCAATACAGCGCGTACGACAGCGACGCCGCCAACATCATCAGCTCACCTTGCCCGACCCCATGCTGCCAGAGTGAAGACAAGTCGCCTGCTGCCAGCAACCAGGCCAGTCCGGCAAACGAAACCAGGGTGCCGACCAGCAATGTCGCGGTGGGCCGGGTATTGAGCACCGGGAAGGCCAGGAGCACGGTGAGTAGCGGCATGGTCGCCAGAATCAGGCCCATCGACGTGGCGCTGACGGTGTGTGCCGCAAAATACGCCAGTGACTGGTACAGCGACATGCCGAGCAATCCCAGCAGCCACAGCTTGGCCAGATAAGGGCGAATCTGACGGCGCAAGCGCCATACCCTGGGCAACAACACCGGTGACAACACCAGCAGCGCCGTCAGCCAGCGATAGAAGGAAATGGCTGCGGGGTCGATCACCCCGACCGACAGACGGTTGACCACCGTACTGGCGGCCCAGATCAGCGTGGCAAGGACGGGTAGCAGCAGATTCATCAGGGTGCGCCAACGTTGAGGGTGCGCCGGGCGCACCGGGACCAAGGCCGCTTTCGCGGCGATCAGTGAATGCCGGACTGCGTGTGCGCGTTATTCGCTGGCAGCGTTACGAGCGGCAATGGCAGCGGCAAAGTCGCGCTTGAGCGTCGGGAAGTAAGCAATCTGCCCACCCATGCCGCCGGCTATGTCGATCGAGGCAGCGCTGATGAAGCTGGCATATTCGCTGGCCAGGAACAGCGCCATGCCGGCAACGTCTTCAGGCTTGCCGTAGCGTCCGAGCGGCACGACTTTCATCACCATGGCGTCGAACTCCTCGCGACTCACGCCCGGCCCCATCTCTTTGTAATGACGGTCCCACTGGCCGGTATCGATCCAGCCCATGTTCAGGCTGTTGACCAGGATATTGTCCTTGGGCAGGGACATGCCCAGCGAGCGGGAGAGGGCGATGCACGACGCGCGGTTGATCACCGAAGGAATGCCGTCTGGCGTCGGAATCGCGCCGGCCAGGGCGTTGATTTCGATGATTCGCCCCCAACGCTGTTCACGCATGAACGGCACCACGGCCTGGACGAAACGAAAATGCCCCATCTGCAGGATGTTGGCATGTTCGAGGATGGCCTCCGGCGTCAGGGTATCGAGATTACCGCCGCGTCCTTGACCCGCATTGTTGACCAGCACATCGACACCGCCCCAGGCGTGTGCAACTTCGGCGACGAAAGCCTTGACTCCCTCACTGTCGGTCACGTCAACCGCTCGGGCAATGACCGCCTGGGCGTGTTCCGCGAGCTGCGAACCCACCTCGCGGACGTCTGCCTCACTGCGGGCGCAAATCGCTACCCGCGCCCCTTCAGCCGCGAAAGCCCGGGCGATGGCCAGGCCGATGCCCCGGGAAGCACCCGTGATGATCACGCGCTTTGCACTCAAATCAATGTTCATGCTGGCTCCTGTTGTTTTTTTTCTGCCGGTCCGCTTGCGGGTTTTCCTGCCTGACCCCCGTATTCAGGGGGTCTGCCCGGACTATTGAAAGCCCAAAGAGGTCATTCGTCAAAGATTATTTGAACGTTTATGTGTTTTGTGTGCAGTATTGCCCCGGGCGACACCGTTGGCTAAAACAGATAGCCAAGGAATCGCGGTTAAAATTCTGAATAGAGAACTGCAATCTTTATGTGGAATTTTACATTGCGATCCGTTACGGTGGCTTTCAGCTGAGGAGGGAAGTGGTCCTGGATGCGTGCCAGGCCTCTCGAGCGGACTGTCCAGGCGGGACATGCATCGATCCTGTGGGGTTTCGCAGATCGCTGGAATGACTGTTTGAACGCACTTAACGTCAGAAAATAAAAATAAAAGGTAGTGTGTATGAAAGAGAAGACCAAACAGGGTCGGCGGGTGCTGACTCAAGGTGCTCTGACACTGTTGATGGTTGGCAGTGCACAGGGTTTGATGGCGGCCTCGTTCGACATGTCGAACCCAGACTACCGCGTGCGTTGGGACAATACGGTCCGTTACAACCTGGGGATGCGGACCGACAGTCAAGACAGCCACATCATGAATACGCCGAACTACGACGAGTCGGACGGCAAGTTCGATAGAAACGAGATCGTGACAAATCGTCTCGATCTGTTTAGTGAGTTCGATTTTTCCTATCTCAACGATTGGGGTGCTCGTCTCAGTGCTGCCGGCTGGTATGACCAGGCCTACGATGACGACAAAGTCCACAGCAACATTCCAGGGTTCGCGACCAGCTACCACAACAACAAGTACAGCGGTGAAGTGGACCGCTACATGAACGGTCCTTCGGGCGAAATTCTCGATGCGTTCCTCTGGAAAAACTTCAACGTCGGCGAAATACCGGTCAACGTGAAAGCCGGTCGCCACACCAACTACTGGGGTGAGGGCCTGCTCATCGGCGCGCATGCCGTGTCTTATTCCCAGGCGCCAAGTGATGGCGTGAAAGCCTCGACCAGTCCTGGTATCGAAACCAAGGAAGTGTTCCTGCCAGTCGGGCAAATATCGGCCAAGGCGCAACTCACCGACCATCTCTCTGTTGCCGCTCAGTATTTCTACGAATGGGAACCGACTCGCATACCTTACGGGGGCACGTACTTTGGTGGTGCCGACCCATTGTTCGAAGGCCCGGACCAGCTACCGTTGGCCGCCAACGGCTCGACCCTGCAACGTCAGGATTCGAAATTCGGGCGTGATGGCAAGAACTGGGGCGTGATGGGCAAACTCAACGTCGAAGAAATCGAATCGACCTTCGGCGCCTACTACCGTCAGTTCGACGATTACCAGCCTTGGCTGGCCCCGGAAATCAAGGCAGCAGCGGGCTCCTATCGGGTGATTTACCCACGTGGCGTGAAGCTCGCGGGCCTCAGCTTCGCCCGGGTCTTCAACACTGTGGCGGTCGGTACCGAATTGTCCTATCGGATGAACGGCGCATTGAATGCCACCGGCGTCAGTGCCCTGGACGATGAAGGTCCTCGCGGTGACACCATCCACTTCATTGCCAACGCTGTTTACGGCGTGCCGCGTAACTTTATTTCGAACAACGGCACGCTGGTTGGTGAATTCGCGTACAGCCATCTGGATCGGGTGACCGAGCACGAAGAGTTGTACAAAGGGGTTGGCGAGAATGCTTGTACCGATGCCAGAAACCCTCGCAGCCCCGGCTCCGGCGATGAGTCCGATGGTTGCTCGTCGAAGAACTACTACGCAGTTGCCGTCAACTACACGCCACAGTACATTCAGGTCCTGCCTTCCTGGGACCTGGATGTCCCAATGACTGTCAACTACGGCCTGCATGGCAACGCCCCGACTGCCGGTGGCGGTAACGAAGGCGCGCTGTCCTACTCAGTCGGCCTGAAGGCCACTTATGCCCAACTCTATGAGTTCGGCTTGCGTTACGCAGACACCAAGGCCCAACCCAAGCATCTGGCCAACGGCACTGTAGCCGGTAACGGTCCGGTCGGTGGTACCGACCGCGGCTGGCTGGCATTTACCTTCAAGACCTCCTTCTGATAAATCCAACAAGAATCGGAGAATGTGTTCATGAAACGACAACTTGCCTTATCCATTGCCCTGATGAGCATGGCGACCTACACCCTGGCGGCAGGCGGTGACGCTTCCGAACTGGGCAAAAGCCTCACCCCGTTCGGGGCGATCAAGGCGGGTAACGCCGAGGGCACCATCCCTGCCTATGACGGTGGCCTGACCAAGGCACCGGCCGGCTTCGTACCCGACAGCGGGTTCTGGGTCGATCCGTTCAAGGATGAAAAACCACTATTTCGTATCGATGCCAAAAACGTCGACAAGTACGCGGACAAGCTCAGTGAAGGGCAAAAAACCCTCATCAAGAAGTACCCGACGTATTACATCGACATTTATCCAAGCCACCGTACGACCGCCTATCCCCAGGCCGTGCTGGATGCCACCGTCCGCAACGCCAGCAGTTGCACGATTCAGAAAGACGGCCTGGCGGTCGATCCGTCCTGCCGTGGCGGCTTGCCGTTCCCGATCCCGAAGACCGGCAACGAAGTGATGTGGAACCAGCAGGTGCGCTACAAGATCGGCACCGGTTACTCAACCACTTCCTCTTCGAACAGCTGGGTGGTGGACGCCAATGGCTCGATCACCAAGACCGCTGAGCAAGCGACCTTCGAAGAGACACCGTACTACCAGGTCTCCCAGGCCGATCGTGATTCACTGATGTATGCCCGAGTGTTCTCGCGCAATGACTATCCGGCGCGCCGCTCCGGTGAAGTCGTGGTGCTCACCGACTTCCTCGACCCACAGGCCAAGGCTCGTCGTTCCTTCAGCTACTCCCCGGGTCAGCGTCGCGTCAAGCTGGCGCCAGAGTTCGCCTTCGATACGCCTGTGGCCAGTCAGGGCGGTGTGACACTGTTCGATGAGCTGCAAATGTTCTCCGGCAGCCAGGATCGGTTCGACTACAAACTGGTCGGCAAAAAAGAGATGTACATTCCGTACAACGCCTACAAGTTCTACTTCGGTACCAAGCAGGAAGATCAGTTCATGCCGCACCACGCCAACCCGGCCAACGAGCGTTGGGAGCTGCATCGGGTGTGGGTCGTGGAGGCGACGTTGAAGCCGGGCATGCGCCACGTCTACAGCAAACGTACCTATTACCTGGATGAAGACACCTTCGGTGTAGGCCTGTATGACGCCTGGGACAAGAGCGGCGCGTTGTATCGCTCGATCTTCCTCAGTGGCGTACAGCTCTACGACAAGAACATTCCCTACAACGTGAAAAACGTCGTTTATGACTTCAACAAAGGCATGTACGCGTTGCTCAACGATGGGCTCAAAGGTGGTTACAAGTTCTATGACAAACCGCTCAGCGAGCGCGACATGAACCCTGAAGCCATCGTAGCCCGGGTCACTCAACGCTGATGTGAGTCGCCTGTCCTGCCCGTCGGTTTGCGCATCAAGCCTGGCGGGTAGAACAGGTGGGTTCTGCCATGCGGGATGGTTAAGGAATAAAAATAATGATTAGCCCTTGCCCTGCTTCTGTTCTTTTTTCCAAGTCGCGCCTACTGCTTGCGGTTGCGTTGACCGTAGGTGTCAGTTCGTTGGTGGCGATGCCTGCTTATTGCGCGGCTGCGCCTTCCACCGATACGCTGGACGTACCGGCGCAACGGGTGGACGAGCGGCTGCCCGCACCCTTGTTGTCGGTCGCCAGGGCTGGCGATGCGATGATCAGCGTCGGTCTCCACGGATTGATCCAGCGCTCCACCGACGCGGGACGAACCTGGCAGCAGGTCGACAGTCCGGTGTCCAGCGATCTGGTGCAAGTGCGGTTTCGCGATGAGCGAAATGGCTGGATCGTCGGTCACGATGCCCTGGTGCTGCACACCACTGATGGCGGTCACAGCTGGCAAGTGCAGCTCGACGGGCGCCGCCTGTTGACACTGCTTAATGCCTACTACGGTCCGCGGTCCGAAAAAGGCGACGAATCCGCGGCCCTGGTAGTCAGGGAAGTGGCAATGGCCGCCGGTACCTCGGCGACCCCGGGCGTATTGGCCGCACCCTTTCTGGATGTGATGTTCGATGAACAAGGCAACGGCTTTGCCGTGGGTGCCTTCGGGCTGTTGTTGCACAGCACTGACAACGGCCAGAACTGGGAGCCGTGGATCGAGCGCAGTGACAATGAGCGGCGCATGCACCTGTATGGCCTGGCTCAGCAAGCGGGCACTTTCTATATCAGCGGCGAACAGGGGCTGTTGATGCGCCTGGATCGTCAGCAACAACGTTTCGTGAAAATCGAAACGCCCTACACCGGCACCTACTTCGGCGTCCGCGCCTACGATCATTTGCTGCTGGCTTACGGGCTGCGCGGCAATCTGTTCGCCAGCCGCGATGACGGGCAGCAATGGCAGGCCGTGGAAACCAACCTCAATAGCAGTCTGGTCAGCATCGTCGAGCAGGGCAACGCCTTGATCGTCGTGAGCCAGGGCGGGCAACTGGTCAGCGTTGATCGCCAGAGTTTGCAAGTCACGCCGCTGGCGGATGCGCGAATGGGTGAGGTTTATGCAGCCAGTGCCACCAACCAGGCTGGGAGCCTGGTTGTCACGCGCTTTAGCGGCGCCAAGGTCATCGATATCGCCCAGGCCAACTGACGCCGTCGGCACGATTCCCCTACGAGAAAGAAAAAATGGTCGAGCAAAAATTCAACAGCGGGATGCCAGTGATTGCCAACCTGGAGGACTTTGACAAGAGCTCCGGAGGCTGGTTTGAACGGGTGATTTTCCGGCATCGCATGTTGGTCGTCATTGCCTGCTTGCTCGCCACCGTGGTGTTGGGCTTCTTTGCTACACGGCTGCAAGTGAATGCCAGTTTCGAGAAAATGATCCCCAGCTCCAGCCCCTACATCAAGAATTACCTGGCCTATAAAGACCAGCTTCCGGGGTTGGGTAACAGCATTCGCGTGGTGGTCGAAAACAAGACCGGTGATATCTACGACGCCGACTACTTGCTGGCGCTGCAGAAGGTCAACGACACCCTGTACCTCATCCCGGGTATCGACCGTTCCTGGATGAAGTCGCTGTGGATGCCCATCGTCCGCTGGAAAGAAGTGACGGAGGAGGGCATCGATGGCGGTGCGGTGATGCCTTCGGATTACGACGGCAGCGACAAGTCGATCAAGGCCCTGCGCCGCAACATCATGCGCGCCGGCATTGTCGGCAACCTGGTGGCCAACGACAGCCAGTCGAGCATGATTGTCGCGCCGCTGCTCGATACCAATCCGCAGACCGGTAAACCACTGGACTACGGGGATTTCTCCAAGCAACTGGAAGCACAGATTCGCTCACTGGAAAGCGACAAGGTCGGCATCCACATCGTCGGCTTCAGCAAGCTGGTCGGCGACCTGATCGACGGCCTGTATTCGGTGATGCTGTTCTTTGGCGCTTCCGTGGTGATCGCCGGGCTGTTCGTCTATTTCTACACCCGTTGCCTGCGCAGCACTTTGTTGCTGGTAAGCGTGGCAGTGGCGGGCGTGGTGTGGCTGCTGGGCTTGATGCAAATCCTCGGCTACGAGCTGGACCCGTACTCGATCCTGGTGCCGTTCCTGATTTTTGCCATCGGCATTTCCCATGGCACGCAGAAGATGAACGGCATCCTTCAGGACATTGGCCGTGGCACCCATAAATACATTGCCGCGCGCTATACCTTCCGCCGTTTGTTCCTCACGGGCCTTACCGCACTGCTGACCAATATCGTTGGTTTTGCCGTGCTGGTGATCATCGATATTCCGGTGATCCGCGACCTGGCACTGACCACCAGCATCGGTGTCGCCGTGCTGATTTTCACCAAGTTGCTGCTGATTCCGGTGGCGCTGTCGTACCTCGGTGTCAGTAAAAAAGCCGCGCGTATCGCCATCGCCAAAGACCAGGCCGGCGCAGAAAACAAAGGTTTCCTAGGGCGTCTGTGGAGCGGCCTCGACCGCTTCACCGAACGGCCGATGGCCACCGCGGTGATCGCCGTGTCGCTGCTGGTGACCCTGGCGGGCAGTGTGGTGATGATGCACCTCAAGGTCGGTGACCTGGACCCCGGTGCACCGGAGCTGCGTGCGGATTCGCGCTACAACCGCGATAACGCCTACATCACCAGCCATTACGGGCTTTCCAGTGACCAGTTCGTGGTCATCATGAAGACCAACGAAGACAGCTGCCGCCTGTACCAGTCGCTGCAAAGCATGGACAAGCTGGCCTGGCGCCTGCGTCAGACACCAGGTGTACAAACCACCCAGTCGCTGGCCGAAACCGTACGGATGATCAGCTCCGGCATGGCCGAAGGCAGCCCGAAATGGCTGAGCATCAGCCGTGACCAGGCGATCACCAACTCGGCGGTGGATGCAGCGATGATTTCCGCCCCGGGGATCACCAACCAGCAGTGCTCGGTGACCCCGATGATTGCTTATCTGGCCGACCACAAGGCCGACACCCTGAGCCGGGTGTTGCAGGTCTCAGAAGAATTCGCCAAGGAAAACAACAGTGTCGTCGGCGCTGAACAGCCGGTGGAATTCCTCCTGGCCGCGGGCAATGCCGGCATCGAGGCCGCCACCAATATCGAAGTCGAGAAGGGCATCATCACCATGTACCTGGCGGTGTATGGCGCCACGGCGTTGCTCTGCCTGCTGACCTTCCGCAGCTGGCGCGCAACCTTGGTGGCGCTGATTCCGCTGCTGATGACCACGATTATCTGCAAGGCACTGATGGTCTGGCTGGGCATCGGCCTCAAGGTGGCCACCTTGCCGGTGATCGCCGTGGGGGTCGGTGTCGGTGTGGACTACGCGCTGTATCTGCTCAGTGTGCAACTGGCGGTGCAGGAGCGTGGTGGCAGCCTGGCGGTGGCTTATCGCCGCTCGCTGGACTTCACCGGCCGTGTGGTTGCACTGGTGGGCCTGACCATGGCCGCCGGGGTGATTACCTGGGCCTGGTCGCCGATCAAGTTCCAGGCCGACATGGGCATTCTGCTGACCTTCATGTTCCTGTGGAACATGCTCGGTGCACTGGTGTTGATCCCGGCCCTGTCGCATTACCTGCTCAATCCCAAGGGCAACTCCAAGGCCGGAGTGACCCTGGACCTCGAAGACGCCCGCGCGCAGCAGGAACCGCGTAAGCCCGCAGCCGGCGCACCGACCCACTCATTGACTGAGCTCGCCTTACCCCGGCGTGCCCGCTGACTAATAGCCGGGCACAGGCCCAGGCTGGCAATTGCAAGGAGAGAAGTATGTTCGAGTTACTGATGAGTGCCGACATGATGGTTCCGGACCCGGACGGCATGACGGAAATGTTGGTCGACAAGCTCGGGATCTACAAGCACGAACGCTGGCGCCAGGCGTTCGACAATCACCCGTACATCGCGCATTTTCTGCGGGTACACAAATCCCTGGCGGTGTCGCCAACACGCATCGAACCGCAGTGGCACCTGGATCGACCGAACCCCGGCGATCCGCTGTTCCATGACTTTCTGGAAAGCCTGAAAGATTTCCAGGGGCATCATCGGCCGATGATCACTCACTCCATCGTGCTGGCCCTGCACGGGGACAAGTTCGACGCACTGGTGGACAAACTGATGCGCCGGCGCTTGCCGTTCCGCATGGCACAGCGCACCCCGGAAATGCCGTTCGACCGCCTGTGGCTCGGTGCGACTCCCGAGCAGCCGTACTACCAGCCATCCGTGGACGGTGGCCTTTGCATTGAAATCATGCCGACCGAGCCATTGCAGATGCCGCCGGAAACCTACCAGTTGCCACCGGTGCAACCACGCGATCTCAAACCCGGCGACATGGTACGCGTGACGGCCCGTGGCTTCCTGGTCCGTGACCTCGACGAAACCCTGCGCAAGGTGTCGACCAACCTCGACTGGGAACCGAGCGGGCCGGTGGAGAACATCCGCAGCGAAGGCTACCGCCGTGCGCACATGGGGTTCACCGTGCCTAACAGTGCAACCCTCGATGTACTCGAGGCGACCTACTGGAACACCGACGCCGGCCACTACGTCAACAACTGGGGCCCGGGGCCGTACTACATCCGTATCGGCGTCAACGACCTGGCCGCCAAGGCCGAAGATCTGCGCGCACGCGGCACGCGGTTCCAGTGGATCGAATCCTCGGAGGCCGTTGGCGGTCGTCCATTGATCAAGATCGATCCACAAGAACTCAATGGTCAGGTCTTCGAGTTCGAGGAGTGCCCTGCATGAGCACAGCGCAAAATCCGCAACTCCCCGTGCTGATCAACGAGGCTGTGCGCCTGGAGCGCGATGCCATGGTGGGCTGGGTGGTACTGACCCGTCCCCGACAGATCAACGCCATCAACGACGAGATCCGCCAGGGCGTACCGCAGGCACTGGCGTTGTTGCAGCAGGATCCGGACATTCGCGTGATCGTGATTCGCGGGGAAGGCGAACGGGGCTTTTGTGCGGGCGCCGATATCAAGGAACGCCGCGGCCCAGAGTCCAGCTTGCAAGTTCGCCAGCGCATGGAAAACGTACGCTGGATCGAAACCCTGGACGGCATCACCAAACCGGTGATCGCCGCCATTCATGGCTACTGCATGGGTGGCGGGCTGGAATTGGTGCTGGCGTGTGACATCCGTTTCGCCGCTCCCGATGCCGTGTTCGCCCTGCCAGAAACCGGTCTGGGGCTGATCCCCGGTGGCGGCGGCACGCAACGACTCTCCCGAGTGGTGGCACCGGGTCAGGCACTGGACATGTTGCTCACCGGTGACAGGGTGGGCGCCGAGCAGGCGCAGCGCATTGGTCTGGTCAGTCGACTGGCCAGTGACAGTGCCAACCTTGTGCAAGAAGTGCGGGCTTTTGCCCAGCGCATCGCCAGCAAACCACCCACCGCGTCGGCCTTTGTCAAACAGGCTGCGCGGGCGGCACTGGAAATGGATCTCAAGCGTGGCCTGGACCTGGAGCTTGATCTGTTCGCCTTGTTGGCCCCGACCAAGGACGCCCGCGAAGCGGCCCAGGCCTTCAGCGAACGGCGCGAACCGCGTTTTACCGGCGAATAAAGCGCCACTCCCTAAAACAAAAAGGATAAGGGCATGAGTACAGGAAAACTGGCAGGACGAGTGGCCATTATTACCGGCTCCGGTGGCGGCCTGGGCGCCGAATGCGCACGGGTACTGGCATCCCATGGCGCGAGTATTGCCGTAATCGATATCAATTTCGAGGGGGCGACAGCCGTTGCCCAATCGTTGGTCGCCGAGGGCCATCAGGCTTTGGCGATTGCCACCGATGTGTCCTCGGAAGACGACGTGCGGGCAATGGTTGCCCAGGTGAAAGAGCGTTTTGGCCGTATCGACATCTTGCACAACAACGCGGCGATCCTGAATGCCGAGCAACGCCAGCTGGACCGTGATTTCGTCAACCTCGACATGCAGGCCTGGGACCGCGCCATCGCGGTCAACCTGCGTGGCGCCGTGCTGTGCACCAAGCATGTGATTCCGGTCATGCTGGAGAACGGCAAGGGCTCGATCATCTTCGCCACCTCGGGTCTGGGCATGCAGGGCGATATGTCCCTGACCGGCTACGCCACTTCCAAGGCGGGGCTGATGATGCTGCCACGCATGGTGGCCTCGCAGTACGGCAAGCAAGGCATTCGCGGCAATGCCGTGCAGATCGGCCTGGCGCCTTCGGAACACGCCATGCCTGAACCCTTGCTCGACATCCTGCGCGACAACCACTGCACCGCCGAGCTGGGTACACCTCGGCAGATCGCCGATGTGGTGGCGTTCCTGGCCAGTGACGAATCCTCCTTCGTCACGGGTACCACTCTGGTCGCCGACGGTGGTTTCAGCAGCCACACGCCATCCCTGGTTGCGATGCGCGCGTTGTTCGCGCAGATGGGTCGCACCGGCATGTAACCTTTGCCTCGGTGCACCGTCCGGTGCGCTGGGGTTGTACTTCGCCACCACAGCCGCCGCGCGCCGCCGTGGTTGAATTACGTCATGGAAGCAAGTGATGAATCAGAACCACAAAGCGGGAAACACCGACTTCGATGTGATCGTCGTCGGCGGTGGCACCAATGGCCTTTCGGCTGGCTGTTACCTGGGCATGGAAGGCAAGAAAGTGCTGGTGCTCGAAGCGTTGGACAAGGTCGGCGGCATGGCGTCATCGGGCTATCTGATACCCGAAGCACCGCAGCACCTGGTCCACCCCTGTGCCCTGGACATGATGTCGATGCGTGTGCATTCCCACGTGCCGGCGGAGCTCGGGCTGGAGCGCCACGGTTTCAAATCGGTGGAGCTCGCGCCGGGGTATGTGTACCTGCATCCAGATGGACAGTCGCTGATTTTCTGGCGTGATCGCGAGAAAACCGCTGCCGAGATTCGCCGCTTCAGCAGCAAGGACGCCGAGGCGTTTCTTGAGTTCATGAAGGTCATCGACATGTTCCTCGATATCGCGCTGCCGATGATGCGCGTCGACCCGGCGAAGACCAACCTGGGTGTGAAGCTGAAGATGCTCGGCACCGCGATCAAACACAAAGCCTTGAAGCCCGAACTGATGGCACTGATGACGGGATCCGCGCTGCAAGCGGCGCGTGAGCGCTTCGAGCATCCGGTGACCATATCCGCGATGTGTGCACTGACCGGTCTGGCAGGTGATATCAGCGCCGATGGCGGTGGCATCTATTACGCCTTGCTCGGTTTCCTCCATCGTTTTGGTGTGGGTCGTGTCCTTGGGGGCATGCAGCAGTTGAGCAACGCCATGCAGGCGCGTCTGGAAGAGCTGGGCGGTCAGGTGCTGGTGTCGGCCAGCGTCAGTGAAATCGTTGCCAAGGATGGCCGGATCAAAGGGGTGAAACTTGCGGATGGTCGCCAGTTCATGGCCCGCGCGGTCATTGCCGGCTGTCACCCCAAGCCTGCGCTGGATATGGTCACCCGTGGTGAAATCCCCCAACACTTGCTCACCCGCATCGCCATGGCACCAGCCAACGGCAAGGGCTCGGGACCACTGAAGGTGGATCTTGCCTTGCGTGGGCAGATTTCCGTGCCACGTTTTGCTGCCATTCGCGGCGACGGTGTGGATCTGCGTAAAACCGTGATGTTGATCGGCACCGAAGAGGCGGTGCTGGAAAACTTCGCCGCTTGCGCCCGAGGCGAGGTACCGAAGTTGCCCTACATCACCGTGGCCGCACCGAGCGCCGCCGATCCCTCACAAGCGCCAGCCGGCCAGGATGTACTGTACATCTATCCGCCGGTCATGCCGGTGAACCCCAACGAGGGTTGGGACGCATTGCGTGAACGGGTAGCCGACCAAGTGCAAGAACAGCTGTATGACTACATTGAAGGGATCGAAGGGCAGGTGATTGGCCGTCACATCGAGGCCGCCCCGGACTTTACCGCGCGCTTGAACACGGTGAATGGCTGCGTGGTGCATATCGACACGACCTCCATGCGTTCGAGCACCATGCGCCCAGCGTACGGTTTGGGCGGCGATACCTTACCGGTGGCCGGGCTGTATTTCGGCAGCGCCGGCATACATCCGGGCGGTGGGGTCAACGGCATGGCAGGGCGGTTGGCGGCCAAGCGGGTGAGCAAGTACTTGAGTAAAAAAGGCAACTGAGCCGTCGATAGATAAAACCTGTGGGAGCGAGCCTGCTCGCGAAGGCGGAGTGTCAGGTGGCGGTGATCCTGGAGGTACCTGTCCCTTCGCGAGCAGGCCCGCTCCCACAAAGAGATCGTGTTTATGCAACGCGCTGATAGTCGTTAAACGCTGTCAGCGTTTTTTTTTGCACCCAACGAAATACTCGCCAGGACAAAATCTGCCGAGTACTGGCGCCAGGTGGCCATGCCTTCTGCCGAGTCAGTGTCCAGGCCTGCGAGTGCAGACATGGAGTAGCGGTTGGTGAACCAGCCTGTGGTCACCAGTGAGGCGCTGGCCAGCAACAAGCGCGGGTTGATGTCCGCACGAAAATCACCACTGGCGGCTCCGCGGACCAGGATCGCGTCGAGCTTGGCGATCAGCTTCGGTGCCATTTCAAGAAAATGGTTACGCGGTGTTTCGTGGGTGTCGTGGTAGCGAATGCCTTCCAGCGCCAGGCTGCCGAGGAAGGGGTCAAACCGGTATTGGTCGAAGAAGTGATTGAGCACGGTGCGCATCGCCTGAGGCGGTGGCAGCTCTTCAACCTTGAGGTTGACCAGCTCGGACATGATGTTGTCCGAAGATTCATCCAGTACCGCGACAAACAGCCCTTCCTTAGAGTTGTAGTAGTGGTAGACCAGTTGCTTGGTGACCCCGGCATCCCGGGCTATTTCTTCCACGCGCGCACCGGCCAGGCCTTTTTTAGCGAACTCCACGCGCGCAGCAGCGAGCAGGCGATTCATCGTATTGCGTTTGCCCTGTTCGCCACCTTCTCCTGCCTTCACCGCCACCTCGTACTCCTCCTGTTGAATGGGGTCACACCTTGAAGCATATACCCGGGCGCCATCGTTTGACCCAGAGTCAAACGAAGCGCAGTACCGGTGCAGACACAACCGCATACCATGGATTGGCAGCCGGGCAATCTTGGTGTGCAAGAGCAATAAAAACAAGACAGGAGAACCTGATGAGCAACGAAAGCGCAGCACTGGACCTGGCCACCGCGTATTCCGCCGTATCGGAAATGTATCGCGGCACTGACCTGGATATTCATGCGGTGTGCCGCGAGCAACGGTTGAAGTCACCCATCTATGAAGGCGATTTCATTACTCAATTCGGGGTGCCAACCAATGCCGGTACCCAGCAGGGCACTCGCCCGACCTTCGCCTTGTTCAAATACCAGGACGTGATGACTGTTCTGCGCGATGGTGCGACCTACACCAGCGGCTTTATTGCCGAAGGTCTGGGCGCGTTTTTCGATGGCTTGATCATTCTGGCCATGGACGGTGACGAACACCGCAAGGTGCGCGCCTTGCTGCAACCGGCATTCATGCCCGAGACCGTGAACAAGTGGCGCCCGCAGATCGACCAGGTGATCCGCGAGGAGTACATCCAGCCAATGTTGCCGGCAAAGAAGGCCGACCTGATGAAGTTCGGCCTCGAGCTGCCGATTCGCATCATGTACGCCTTGATGGGCTTCCCCTCGGATGAACCGTCCAAGTACAAACAATATGCGGCCTGGGCCTTGGCCATTGTCGGCGGCAACCAGATCGACCCGAGCAAGATGGTCGAAGCGCGGCGTCAGGCCGGCATCGCCGTCAAGGGTCTTTACGACGCACTGGCCGAAGTCGTGGTGCAACGTCGCGCCGAGGGCAGCCAGGGCGATGACGTGGTCGGTCGTTTGCTGCGCGCGGAATACGAAGGGCGCACGCTGGATGACCATGAAGTGATCACCTTTACTCGCTCGTTGTTGCCGGCGGCCGGGGAAACCACCACGCGCATGTTCGGCTCGGTGATGACCTTGCTGCTCACAACTCCCGGCTTGCTCGAGCGGGTCAAGGCCGACCGCTCACTGATCGGCAAGCTGATGGACGAAACTACCCGTTTTGAACCGGTAGCCACTTTCAAAGTGCGCGAAACCGCCAAGGAAGTGGAATTTCACGGTGTGAAGATTCCCAAGGGCTCATTCGTCCAGTGCATGGTGGTGTCTGCCAACCGCGACGAAGAAGCGTTTGAAAACCCGGATGTCTTCGATATCGACCGCAAGCCAAAACCATCCTTTGGTTTTGGTTTTGGCCCGCACATGTGCATCGGTCAGTTCGTTGCCAAGGTCGAGATCAGCTGCGCGGTCAACGCGATCCTTGATCTGTTCCCCAACTTGCGTCTCGACCCGACCCAGCCCGTACCGCAGATCGGCGGTGCACAGCTGCGTGGCGTGTCGACGCTCCCGGTGATCTGGGACTGAACCACGATTCAAATCCGTTTCCAGGCCTTGATAAAAACAACAGAGGGCAGTATGAGAACGTTCAAAACCATTCCAGAACGCGGTGATTTCGGCTTCCAGCAACTGGTCGGGCCGCACAAGGTCACTGGCGCTTCGATGTCTGCCGAGCGCGGCTTCTTCGGCCTGCATTTGAGCAAGAGCTCGCCGTTCGGCTCTGTGCGCGATGAGCAGGGCAATATCTATTCATTCGTGCGGTCGCTGATGGCGCCCAATGGCACGCCGAACCCGACCAAGTTCTACTACCTGAACAACCACGTCGACAACGTCCACCTGCGCATGGACCACGAAAAAATGGCCCGCCAGGCGCTGACGCCACTGCCTGTGCATAGCCTGGAAGGTGATATCGCACGCTGGGCCAGCCAACCGGGTGAAGCCGGTAATGGCTGGGAAATCACGGCCAGCAGCGAACGCCTGACCTGGAAAGAAGAAGGCTTGTTTCATCTCGAAGGTCGTCTGCTCGGACCCGGTTTGCAGTGGTACTTGCCGGGTGTGGAGTGGGGCACCTTTTACGTTTCACAGTTGTGGGATATCGCCGGTGTCTGCGAGGGGCGCCCGGTAAAAGGCGCCATGGCGCTGGACCAGTTCTACATGGCTGAAGGCGGCGCCATCCACTTCAAGAAAGACCTGGTGGTGAACAACAACAAGCATGTGATCTGGTGGTCCTTTGTCACCGTTTATAAAGACGGCACGTGGGATACCGGTTCTTTCATGGTCGGTCACGACCATCTGGGTTACGCCATTTTCAACAATGAAAAAGGCGAGGTGCGGGTCACCACCGATATCGAAGGGCACACCGAGCACAAGGACGGTAGCTACTTTTTGAAGTCGGCCAAAATCGTGCTGGAAGGCAAGGAAGAGTGGGAGTTCCTGCCTGACGAGAAGGGCGAAATGATCGACTTCGTTGGCGGTTTCCCGGTCACGGCGCAACAGGAAGGGCGCTGGCGCCGAGTTGGCGATACCCGCGAGCCTTCGCACTGGCTGGGTTGGGGGGAGTCGGATCGGCGTAACGGTTCGGCCCGTAACGTTCCCGGCAAGGACCTGTAAACCTGTGACCCCCCCTGTAGGAGCGAGCCTGCTCGCGATGGACGTGAACGATACCGCGTGATGTCTGACACCCCGTGGTGTTCTCAGGTTTATCGCGAGCAGGCTCGCTCCTACAGGGCATAACAATAAAGAGGAACCGCGATGAAATTCCGCGACAAAGTCGTACTGGTCACCGGTGCCGGTCGAGGCATGGGACGCGCCATTGCCCTGGCCTATGCCCGCGAGGGCGCCAAAGTGGTGGTGTCGGCACGCACCGCTCGATACGGCGAAGAAACAATCGAACAAATCAAGGCCCTGGGTGGTGAAGCCTGCCTGGTCGGTGGCGACATCGCCGATCGTGAGGCAATCAAGTCGATGGTGCAGGGCGGCGTAGAACATTTTGGCTCCCTGGATATCGTGGTGCATTGCGCCGCTGACACCAGTCACGGGCTGATCGCCGAAATGGCCGATGACACCTTCGATCACATCGTGCGCAGCAATATCCAGTCGTTGTTCTGGCTGGCCAAGGACAGCGCACCCTACCTGTCTAAAGCGGTGGACAAAGGCCGGCTGATTTTCATCTCCTCCGGTGAAGCCAACCGCAAGTACACGCCACGCCTGATTGCCTATGGCTCAAGCAAAGCCTTCATGAACGCCTTTGCCCGTGGCCTGGCGGTGGAGTTCGGCGCCATGAATATCCTGGTCAACGTAGTGGAGCCCGGGCTGATCGGCACCGACCATATGCTGGAAACCCTGGGCAATGAGCTGCCGCACAAACTCGCCGCACATTTCCCGGTCGGGCGCCTGGGCGAGTCCGCTGATATTGCCAATGCCGTGATGTTTCTCACTTCCAACGAGGCCTCCTATATCACCGGCACGTCGTTGTTGGTGGATGGTGGCGCCACCATGATCGCGCTGCCCAAAGTCGAAGAAATCCTCAAGGGCCACTAATCATGTCGCGCGTCCGCGATGGCGGCCCGCGCCGGGAGTCAGGTCATGACAATTGAGACACGCAACAGCAGCAATACCGCCCACGGTGGCAATGATTTCTCCGAGTTCAAGCGCGGCTGGCGCGTGGTACTGCTGGGTCTGTTTGGCATCTGCACCAGCCTTTCCGCTGCGCTGCTGTATGCCTTCGGTACCCTGGTTATTCCACTGGAGCAGGCCTTCGGCTGGAGCCGTGGCGACTTGCAGGCTTCGATCACTTTCCTGTTCGCCGGTGTGGCGATTTCCACGCAGTTGGTCGGCTGGCTCTACCGCCGTTTCGGTTTGCGTCGAGTGGCGATTGTTTCGATCGTGCTGCAGATCGTCGGTTATTTTGCGATCACCCAAATTCAGGGCTCGATTGGTTGGTTGTACCTGGCGTTTTTCAGCATGCCGATCGTCTGTGCCGGCACCATTGCGATCACCTGGACGCAATTGGTCAACCTCTGGTTCGAGCGCAACCGGGGTCTGGCGCTGGCAGTGATTCTCTGTGGAACCGGGCTGGTGGCGATGATTCTGCCGCCGCTACTGTCGCGGTTGATTGCCGTCTATGGCTGGCAGGCGGGTTTTATTGCATTGGGGGCGATGCCGCTGCTGTTTACGCTGCCCTTGTCACTGATGTGGTTGCGCATGCCGGCGCCGCACGCCAGCACTGAAGCGACGACACAGAAGGAACTCCCGGAACTGGCCGGCATGTCCTTCCAACAAGCGTTGCGCTCCGGGAAATACTGGGGTTTCAACATCGCGCTGATCCTTTCGGTCTCGTTGACCGTAGGCATGGTCACCAACATGGTGCCGATGTTGCAAAGCAAAGGCTTGAGCGGCCAGCAAGCCAGCCAGATATTCAGTACCTTTGGTATTTCCATCATCGGCGGGCGTCTGTTGGTGGGCTACATGCTCGACCGCTTTTCACCTTCTCTGGTGGCTGCGGTGAGCCTGGCACTGCCTGCGCTGGGCTGCGCGATCTTTCTCTTTGGCGGGGCGCAGAGCACACCGTTAATGGTGCTTGCCACCCTTTGTATCGGCGCAAGTGCCGGAGCTGAATTCGATCTGGCGGCATTCCTGATGGCACGTTACTTCGGCCTGAAAGACTACGCGCGCATCTTCGGTTTGCACCTGTGCCTGATCACCATTGCTGCGGGGCTGGTGCCCATGTTGTTCGGCCATCTTTACGATACTTACGGCAGTTATTCGGCGGTGCTGGTGTGCTGTTTCTGCTGCGCCATTATCGGCCCGACCATTTTGTTGTGGTTGAAGATGGAGCCGGCATTTCTGGCGCTTCAGCACACTCTACAACCACGGCAACACGCCTGAACCCCACCCGAGGACGAACGTGATATGAGCATGGACAAACACGCAATCGAGCACTTCCTGCACGGCCAGATCGACTGCTGGAACAAAGGCGATAAAGAGGGTTTTTTTGCCCATTACCGCAGCGTCTCGACCAATGGCTTGAGTATCGAATACGTCGGCAAACCGCAGCACGATGCCTGGCAGGTCCTGGAAGGCATGTGGGCGCAACAGCAACCGAAGATTCGCGTCGAGGTGCGGCAGTGCATCGTTAATGGCAACGAAGCCGCGTGCCATCACCTGAATGCATTTCGCGAGCAGGAAGGGGGCATCGAGACGATCGAGTTGTATCGGTTCGAAGAAGGGCAGTTGTTTGTACGTTACTTCATCAATCAGTAATGGGAGTGCGCACAGCCTTATCAAAAAGGTTGTGCGCACTGGCGGTCTATAGGCCGTCGGTGGAACAGGAAAGCTGCCGCCACAGCTCGATTTCCGCAAGCATACTGTTGAGCTTGTTGCTGACTTGCAGATAAGCGTCGGAGCCGGCCAGGTAACGCAACGGCGGATGTTCACTGTTAACCAGGTGCACCAGCGCGTCACCCAGCTTCGCCGGGTTGCCGGTTTGCTGGTGGTTGTAGGCGGCCGAAGCGCCTTTGACCTTGGCCGTGAGTGCGGCGTAATCCTCCAGCCCACGGGTACCAAAGACAGCGGAGCTGGGGTCGAGGAAGTCGGTACGGAAAACCCCGGGCTCCACCAGCGTTACCTTGATGCCGAACTGCGCCACTTCCTGGCTCAGGGATTCGGAAAACCCCTCCACGGCAAATTTCGACGCGCAGTACAGCGCCGCACCGCCCATCCCCACCACACCGCCCATTGAGGACACGTTGAATACGTGACCGCTGCGTTGCGCACGCATGACGGGCAACACGGCACGGCAGACGTTGAAGACACCAAACACGTTGGTCGCGAACTGAGTGTCGGCTTCACTGGCGAGATTGTCTTCAAAGGGTGCCAGTTGCCCATAGCCGGCGTTGTTGACCAGCACATCGATTCGGCCAAATCGCGCGACGGCAGTCTCTACGGCAGCCAGTGCCTGGGCTTGGTTGGTCACATCCAGGGCCACCGCCAAAACGCGCTCACCGAACTCGGCGAAGACATCTTCCAGTGGTTCGATACGCCGGCCACTGACCACCACGCGGTCACCGTCAGCCAAGGCGGCTTTGGCAATGGCGGCACCCAAGCCCCGGGCGGCACCGGTAATAAACCAGACTTTGTTCATTGCATCGCTCCAGTCGTTATGCAAAAGAAAGCCGCGTCAGCTCGGAGGCTGGCGCGGCTGCGGGTTTTACCTGTCCATGCGGCGCTCAGTCGCGGTTGGCCGCTTCCCAGGCTTTCAGGTCGAAACCGTCAGCGGCGGCTTCGGCTGCCGACAACTTGGGCGCGCGGGCGAGAATCTTGCGCGCGGCCATGTGATCGCCCATGCGATTGCAGGACTCAACGGCCACCAGGCGGTCATTACGGAAACACAGCACGGAAAGTTGTTTGTCTTGGGCAGACCCGAGGACAACAGTGCTGTCGTAGCCGTTGGAGAGTCCGGCAATCTGTAGTTTCAGGTCACCCTGATCGGTCCAGAACCAAGGCAGGGCGCCGTAAGGCGCCGGTTTACCCATCAACCGTGCGGCCACTGCGCGGGCCTGGTCGATGGCGTTCTGCACCGACTCGAGACGCGTGTGCTGTTCATCGTTTTGCAGGCACGGGAAACTGGCGACATCGCCCAATGCGGAAATTCGCGGGTCAGAGGTGAGCAGGTTGGCGTCGACCTTGATGCCGTTCTCGATGGCCAGACCCGCTTCGGTTGCCAGTTGGGCATTGGGGATCACACCGATACCAAACACCACGAGGTCGGCAGGCAGGGCACGTCCGTCAGCGGTTTGCACGGCGCAGACCTTGCCGTTGTCGCCATCGATGCGACTCAAGCCCTGGCGGAAGTCGAAATGCACACCCCAGGCTTCATGGGCCTGGCGGAACAACTCCGACATTTCCCGCGACACGGCACGGGCCATTGGCCGCTCGGCCAGTTCCAGCACATGGACATTGGCCCCCTGTGCTGCGGCTACCGCGGCAAACTCCAGACCGATGAACCCGGCGCCGATCACCACCACATTGCGCGCCTCTTTAGCCAGTGGCGCCAAGGCATCGGCATCGGCTTTGGTTTTGATGCCGAATACCTGAGGCAGCTCGGCGCCTGGCACCGGCAGCGGCCGGTTGTGTGCACCCGTGGCCAATACCAGGTGGTCATAGCTGACAGCCTCACCGGAGGCCAACACTACGCGACCGTTCTGGCGGTCAATCGCCGTCGCCTGGTCATGCAGCAGTTCAATGCGTTGGGTGGCATAAAACTCAGCGGGGCGGAACAGCAGATTGGTCCCCTGGATCTTGCCGAGCAGGTAGGCCTTGGACAATGGCGGCCGCTGATAGGGCAGGCCTGGCTCATCGCCGATCAGGGTAATGCGCCCGTCATAGCCTTCCTGACGCAAGGAGGCAGCGACCTGAAAACCGGCCTGGCCAGCACCGACGATAACGACTGAGGCGAGGGTCATGGGAGCTCCTTCAAGCACATTCAGAATTGCGACGACGGCAGGTGCAGAACCATGCCGTCCATCTCTTGGCTGATGATCAACTGACAGCTCAGGCGGCTGTTGTCACGGCGTTCGAAAGCGTACTCGAGCATGTCGTTTTCCATGCCTTCGGGCGCTTGGACTGTGTTCAGCCAGGCCTCGTCGACATAGGCGTGGCAGGTGGCGCAGCTGCAGGCACCACCGCAATCGGCAGGAATGCCCGGCACCGAGGCGAAGGTAGCGGCCTGCATCACCGATTGCCCGATGTCGCCTTTGACTTGATGGGCGGTGCCGTTGTGTTCGATAAACGTCAATGTGGGCATGTTCTGCTCCGATTCTTGTTGGGGAACTCAGGATTGACTGGGAACTGTTTGTGCGTTGAAACGCGGCACTCGCCCCAGGGTCAGTAACAACAAAGGGCCGATCAGGCAGCAAGCGGCGCTGTAGACCAGCATCGCGGTATATGAGCCGGTGCGTGCCAACAGATAGGCGAAGAGCAGCGGCGCCAGCGCCGAGGCTACGGTGTTCAAACCCTGATGGACGCCAAACAGACGTCCGTACTC
The DNA here is from genome assembly GCF_058791355.1 of Pseudomonas sp. EB271-G4-1. Lineage (NCBI taxonomy): Bacteria > Pseudomonadati > Pseudomonadota > Gammaproteobacteria > Pseudomonadales > Pseudomonadaceae > Pseudomonas > Pseudomonas sp. EB271-G4-1. Next base: position 40,419 of record NZ_JBYTEO010000014.1, on the reverse strand, counting down.
GCGCAAACCGAAGTAGCGGGCAATCAGGAAAGCGGCAATGTCGAATTCTGCCCCGGCGCCAAAACCGACCAGTACGGCCGCCAGCAGCAGGGGGGCGAATTCGCTGGTCGGGCTCAGGTAGATGAAACACCCGACGGCGGGCAAAACCAGGCTGAGCGCGGACACCGCTGGCGGCCACAACCGATCGAGCAGGTAGCCGATCAACATGCGGCCGAAGATCAGCGAGATACCAAAACCACTGAAGATGGTGGCGGCTTGCGCAGCGGACAAACCTCTGGCTTGCAGCATGGGCACGGTGCTGGTGACCATGCCGACAATCGAAGAAATCACCAGGCCGAGTGCCAGGTTGCAGGTCCAGAATTTCAGCGAGCCCATGCCTTCACGAAAGCCCATGCCGGGCAATTGCTCCAGCGCACTGGCGTCATCACGGTTGCCCTGGGCAACGGGGAGCTTGAACCACAGCAGAATCAGCGGCAGCAGCACCAACAGGTTGAGCAGCGCGAGAATCACGAAGGCCGCGCGCCAGTCCCATTGTTCAATGCCCCACGCCATCAGGCGGGGAATGGTTGCGGCGGTGACGCCAGTACCGGACAGCCCGATGGCCAGTGCCAGGCCACGATTTTTGTCGAACCACAGGCTGATCAATTGCGTCCAGGTGACCGCCAAAGCGCCCATGCCGATGATGGGCAGCAACGCGAAGGCGATGTACATCGACCAGATCGATTGGGTCAGTTGAGTGGTCGCCAGGTAGCCGAGCGACAACAACAGCAGGGAAATCACCGTGACGCGCTTCATGCCGTAGCGCAGGTTGAACCAACCCACCAACTGCAAGGACACCACGGCGCCACCAAACAGGAAGGTGATACAGGCCTGCAGTTCGCTTTTACTCCAGCCAAAGGCATCGCCCAGCGGCACGACCAGGGTGCCGAAGCCATAGAGTAGGGCGGCATTGATGCTGATGGCGACACCGGCGACAGCCAGAATCAGGATCTTCCAGCTTTGCCGGAATTCATGAAGATCAATGGCCGCTTCGTTTTTGGACGGGTGCATGAAGTTGGCTTCCTTATAGGTTTTGTTGAGCCAAGCACTGCTTTGGATGGTGATGTGGACCACCGCCAGCAGATTCTTTGAACAGAATCTGGTTTTTTATTCAGAATAAAATCAGGATTTCCGCTTTGTCCAGCACTGCTATCTGACTCACGGACAAACGAATTTCCTGCGAAACACTTACCATTGAATCAATCTGGTCCGGCCGTGTTCAACATGGGGGTAGCGAGCCCGCTCCCCCGGCGAATCCATGTGTGGCACAGAGGTCCTTCAGGTGACTCCAGCATATCTGCGTTAAAAACTAATTGCACATAAAATAAATAAGTGTTCATAATTTGCTGTGACTGGACCTGATAAGGAGAAAAAAAGTGAGTTCAGAAAAAGCGCAATTCAAAGCCGTGGCGGACCGTAGCCGCTGCTGTGGGTACGGTTTGTGTGCCGCGATCTGCCCCAGCCTGTACAAACTTGATGCCGACGGCCTGGTGTACATGGACGATGCCCGTGTACCACCAGAACTGGAGGAGGAAGCCCGTGAAGGGGCTGCTGCCTGCCCGGCAGAGGCCATCTGGCTGGAACCCATCACCCCTGAAGACGAAGCCGTTTAATGGTGCGAGCGTCAGCCGCAACGTGATAACCACTGAGGTGAGGATGTGCTGATGGGACGTTTAAACAATAAAGTCGCATTGATTACCGGGACCGGCGGAGGCCAGGGCCGCGCTGCGGCGCTGCGTTTTGCTCGCGAAGGGGCGATTGTGGTCGGCTGCGACTTCAATGCCGAAGGACATGAAGAGACGGCAGCCTTGATGCGAGCCGAGGGGTTCACCTTGTATGGCTCGGCGCCCGTCGACCTGGGCGATCACGAACAGGCTAAGACCTGGATCGATGCCGCCGTCGCTGAGCACGGGCGCATTGACGTCCTCTACAACAACGCTTCCGCCGCACGTTTCGGGCTGGTCAGCGAGATGTCGATCGAAGATTGGCAGTTCACCATGCGCAACGAAATCGACCTGCTGTTCTATACCACCAAGTACGCCTGGCAGCACTTGGCCGAGCAGCGAGGAGTGATCATCAACGTGTCGTCTACCGCGGCCTGGGGCGGTTCGAAAGTCGCCGGTATAGCCGCGCATTCGGCCGCCAAGGGCGCCGTGGTGTCCTTCACTCGCCAGTTGGCCGTGGAGGGTGCGCCGTTCGGTATTCGTGCGGTCAGCCTGAGCCCGGGGTTTGTCGCCACGCCGGGTACCCGGCCGTTTCTGGACGACCCGAAAATGCGCGCCATGCTGCTGGACGGTGTATTGATGGACCGTCCCGGCGAACCCGAAGAAGTGGTGGCCATGGCGGTATTCGTCGCGTCGGATGAGGCTTCGTTCATTACCGGTTCTGACTTCGTCATCGACGGCGGGTTACTGGCGGTCTGACACACGCAGCGTCGGGGCAGGTGCCACTGGCACCCTTTCATCTCGAACAATAACAAGGTGAATAACGTGGACATCATCGGTATCGGTTACATGGGCTTCGAAACCCCCAATCTCGAGGCGTGGCGTGAGTACGGCCCGCAGGTGATGGGCTTTGGTATCGGCAAGAATCCCGAGAGTGACCCTGAGTCGCTGTATTTCAAAATCGACGATCGCCGTCACCGCTTCGCATTCCATCCGGGCAAAGTTGACCGAATTGCTTATATCGGCTGGGAAGCGGTGGGGCGCATGGCGTTCGAGGACGGCATCAAGAAGTTGGCCGCGGCCAATGTCGAATACTCCCGTGGCGATGCACAACTCTGTGAAAAACGTGGTGTTCGCGAGCTGGTGCGCTTCCGCGACCCGGTTGGGTATCAGCACGAACTCTTTTACGGGCAAAAATGGCTGCCGCGCTCGTTCCAGCCAGGGCGTCCACACAGTGGTTTCCTGGCCGACGAACGTGGGGCAGGCCACGTGGTGCTGATCACCCCGGACTACACGCCGGAACTGGAAGACTTCCTGCTCAACGTCATGGGCTTCAGCTGGTATGGCGCCGGCGCGGGCAAAGGGCGCACCGGATTCTTCCGTTCCAAACTCAATCACCACACCAGTCATGACATTGCTTACGGCCACGGCCCGGGACGCATGGGCGTGCAACATGTCGGGCTATTTGTGCGCAACGTGCGTGATGTCGGTGAAACCTACGACATCGTGCGCCAGCGCGAACTGCCGATGATGATGACCCTCGGTCAGCATGCCCAGGATCCGCACCTGTCGTTCTACCATTTCAACCCGTCAGGCTTTGCCTTCGAGACCATTGCGGAAATCGAGCCATGGCAAGGCGACCCTTACGAGTTGAATCCGGAAAAGCTCAGCCTGTGGGGCCACGAAATGGTCGGTCCGATTCTCGGGGCTAGCGTCAAGACACCGGAAGAAGTGCTCGACGCCGAATATCTGCCCATCTACCTGGCCAGACGCTGAGATGCGTCTGGCTCGGGTCGAGGTAGCCGGGCAGGCGTTCTGGGCGTTATTGGATGCGCAGTCGGATCGCCTGCGGCGGATCAATGCGCCATTCACCCAGTGGGCCGGGCTGGGAGTGCAGCTCGCGCCGGATGCCCTTGACCTGACTGGCGAATGGTTGCCCTTGTCGGCTGCGCGCCTGCTTGCGCCGCTGGAACCGGGCAGTCGGGTTTTTGGTGTGGGCCTCAATTACCTGAGCCACCTCAAGCGTCTGGGCAGTGATGCGCCGGCGCACCCGCTGGCGTACATGAAACCTGAGTCGGCGCTGGTTGGTGCTTATGATGAGATCGATTACTCGCCGCTGACCACCCAGCTCGATTACGAGGTGGAACTGGTCGCTGTCGTGGGCCGGCCGTTGCTGGATGAGCCCAATGCCAGTGCCTGTCTGCTGGGGTATACGGTGGGAAATGACATCAGTGCGCGGGATGCCGGCAAGCAGATTGGGCGCCTGGACCTGTTGACCCAGAAGGCCATGGACCGCACCACGCCTGTAGGTCCATGGATTGTGACCGCAGATGAGTTGGGTGTGGCAGGGCAACCCGCACTGGATATGCGCCTGAGCGTCAACTATGAAACGCGGCAGCAGGACAACACCCGGCAGATGATCTTTGCCCTAGATGAGCTGCTCAACTATCTGGATGCGCGGATCAGTCTGCGTCCGGGTGATCTGGTGTTTACCGGTTCCTCCCACGGTGTGGGGCTGGAGAGCGGGCGTTTTCTGCGGCCGGGTGATCGGGTCGAAGCGGAGATCCAGGGCATCGGCCGACTGCGCAACACCATTGCTCATCCACGCCGGCTTAGCCCTGCGCGTTCGGTGGGGCGACTGGGCCAACCGCTGGTTGATTAAGCGCAGATTTCTACAGATACAAACGCCGAGGATTGATGATGAGCGAGGGGTCGGCGTGGGCGCCGTTCAGCAACAAAGCATTCCGCGGCTTATGGCTGGCAGGCGCAGTGGTCAATATGGCGATCTGGATGCAGACAGTTGCCGCGGCGTGGATCATGACCACATTGACCACGTCTGCGGCGATGGTCTCGCTGGTGCAAACCGCCGTGACCCTGCCGGTGTTCCTGTTTGCCTTCCCGGGCGGCGTGATTGCCGATCGGGTCGATCGTCGCAACTGGCTGATCATTACCCAGTGCATGATGCTGTTCGCCGCGCTGGTGCTGTGCGGGCTGGCGTACAGCGCACATCTGGAAACCTGGGGATTGCTGGCGTTTACCTTTGTCCTGGGCACCGGCAGTGCCTTGGGGATGTCGGCGTGGATGGTCACCATGGTCGGTGTACTTTCCCGCGATCAGGTACCTGCGGCCGTGTCCTTGAACGGCATTTCCATCAACGCGACCCGCGCTTTGGGGCCAGCGCTGGCCGGTGCGTTGATTGCTTACTGGAACACCACTTCGGTGTTTCTGGTCATCGCGCTGTGCATGTTCTTGGTGCTGCTCTTCCTCTTTCGCCTGGTACCCAACCCGCCAGCCGTGGGCTTGCCACCGGAAACCCTGACGGGAGGCATGCGCAGCGGCCTGCGTTATATCCGTCATTCGGCGGTATTGTTCAGCGCCATGAAGCAGGTGTTGGTATTCACCAGCTGCGCCAGCGCTTTGTGGGCATTGATGCCCCTGGTAGCCAAGCAGGAATTGGGTATGGACGCCGGCGGTTACGGCTTGCTCATGGCGTTTCTTGGCGCGGGCGCCGTGCTGGCGGCGCTCAACTTGCCACGTCTGTATCGAGTCATGAGCATGCGTCATCTGCTGGTGTGCGGTGCCATCGCCTTTGCCCTCGCGACCCTCACCGCCGCGCTGTCCCATAACCGCTATGGGGTCTGCGCAATGATGTTGCTTGCAGGGTTTGGCTGGATGGCGGTCAATGCGACCATTTCCACGGTTGTGCAGACGTATGCCGCCAATTGGGTTCGCGCACGGGTCGCATCGGTCTATGTGTTGATCCTCATGGGTTCGATGGCCGCTGGCGGTGCGATCTGGGGGGCGCTGGCCGAGTACGTGGGACTGAGCCAGAGCCTGTTGCTTTCTGCGCTTTTGTTGCTGGTCGGCATTCTGTTGACCCGTAACGGTCGTGTGGAGCTGGGTCAGGAGGCAGATTTCGCCGAAGTGCAATTGACCGACAAACTTCAGCTGGCCAGCCCAGTGTCCCATGCCGATGGACCGGTATCGGTAGAGATCGTGTACCAGGTGACGGCGCCGGACTGCGATGACTTCCTGGCTGCCGTGTACGCAGTAGGCAAGGCGCGCCGGCGCAACGGTGCGCAGAACTGGCGACTGTACCGCGACATGGCCAACCCGCAGCTCTACAGCGAGCGATTCATTGTCGAATCCTGGCTGGAGTACTTGCGCCAGCAGACGCGGGTGACTCAGGCAGACCATATCCAGGAGCGTCTCATCGAACGTTTTCGTCGCGAGGACCTGAAAACCCGCCGGCTGATCCATCAACCTCTGGTCAGACAACCGGGCTGAAATGTTCGAATAATTCCCAGACAAAACTTTACGGCGCGATTCATTCTCAGGCTAGAATGGCGACACTATAAAGTGACTGGATTGGGCATGGACTTCACCGACGTCAACGACAACAACAAATCAGCCGGCGCAACACTCGTCAAACCCGTTTCCAACGCGATACGCATCCTGCGTTACCTCAGCCAGGTGGGCACACCGGAACGCTCGGTGGACATCGCCCGACAACTGAAGATCAATCCCAGCACCTGCTTCAACATCCTGCGCACGCTGGTGCAAGAGGACGTGGTCGACTTCAGTGCCATGTCCAAGCGTTACTCCGTGGGCCTGGGCCTGGCGCGTCTGGTCGAGCAATTGGTCACCCAGGGCCACCGCGTGCAGATGGCCAAACCCCTGCTGCAGAACCTGGCCGCGCGCCAGCGGGTAACCATCACCCTTTGGCGCAAGATGAGCCCCGACCGCATCGTCATTGTCAGCTCCGCTGCCAGCCCGACTGATGTGCGCATCGACATGGCCGAAGGTCAGCGCCTGCCGATTCTGATGGGCGCCAGCGGGCGTTTGTTCGCCACTCAGATCGACCTCGACGATCCCGAGGTACAAAGCAGTTTCGATACCATTCGCTGGGCCCAGCCGCTGTCGCTGGAGGTTTTCCGGGAAGAAGTCCGGGTCGCTGCCGAGCGTGGTTGGGCAGTGGACGACGGGCATTTCTCGGGTGGGATTCTTGCCGTCGCGGCGCCTGTGTACTCACCGACCCACAGCATCGACTTCACCGTTTCCGCGGTGATGTTCCGCGGGCAGCGCGATGAAGAGGGCCTTGCCGAACTGGGCAAGGCACTGATCGAGTTCTGCAGCGAAGTGGCCGGCGTACTTTACTGAGCCATGCCGTTACTCCCGGACCAGCAGCAGGCTGCCCCCCAGCGGGCCGCCCCCTGCGGCTACCGTGCTGACGCGGTGCTCGCGGGTTTGCCGCCCTTCGGCACGGCCCCACAGTTGCAGGCAGGCTTCATGCACGTAACCCAGGCCATGGGTGCGTCCACCGGATAGTTGTCCGCCGTTGGTATTGATTGGCAAGCTGCCATCCAGTGCGATGCGTGTGCCACCCTCGACAAACCTGCCGCTTTCCCCGACGGGGCACAGGCCCAGGGCCTCGAGCCAGATCAGGGTCAAAATCGAAAACCCATCGTACAACTGCGCAGATTCGACATCCTGCGGGCTGTAGTCAGTGCGTGCCCACATCATCTGACCGACATCGAAGGCAGCCATTTTGGTCAGGGAGATCTGGTCCCAGGACCAGGGCTGGTTCAATGCAGCTCCCATGGCCTCGATGCGGATCGGCTGGTTGGGTTGATCCTGGGCGATATCCCGGCGCGACAGGACGATGGCAGTCGATGCATCGCAATGCACGTCGCAGTCGAACATGCGCAGCGGAGTGGAAATCATCCGCGACGCCATGTAGTCCTCCATACTCATCGGCGTGCGAAACACCGCCTTGGGGTTGCGCATGGCGTTCTGGCGACAGGTCAGGGCTATCTGTGCCAGCTGCTCCGGTCGGGTGCCGTATTCATGGAAATGGCGTTGGGCATACAGCGCCATCAGATTGGTCGCCGATAACACATTGAAAGGCGTGAACCACTGCCAGGCGTAGCTACTGTCGCGCCCCTGGGTTTTGTTGGTCAGGGCACTCGCTTGCTTGTTGACCAGGCGGGCCGACGCTTCGGTGATGGTGCGAAACACCAGTACGTGCTTGCACAGGCCCGCCGCAATCGCCATGGCACCATTGATCACGCCAGTGAGGGGGCCGGGGCCTTCGTAACCGCCGCCGAACCAGTTGACGTTGAGTCCAAGAGCGCTTTTCAGTGCGCTGGGGCCGACCGGCGAAAACGCGTCGCCATTGTTGTTGTCACCCGGCCAGCAGCCCACGCCATCTATATCGCTGCGTTGCAGCCCGGCGTCGGCTATCGCTTCCAGGCAGGCTTCGAGGGTCAGGCGCATGGCTGACTTGTTCGACGGTCGGCCGACTTCCGATTGGCCGATGCCGGTGATGGCTACGTCTTTTTCATAACGATGATCGAACATCACTGATCCTTCTCGAACAGAGGCAACCAGACATCCTCGACATTGAGGAAGCTGACTCGTACCGGCATGTCGATATGCACATCCGTGACCGGCAGGCCCACCACGTTGCTCACGAATTGCAAGCCGGGTTGTTCCACCAGCTCGACGATTGCCACCACATAAGGCTCCACAAGGTCAGGGGTCCAGGCCTGGTGGTTGATGGTGTAGCTGAGCACCTTGCCTTTTCCGGACACCGCTTCTGGCGCCACGTCAAAGCTTGCGCAATGCGGACAGAGCGGCGCGGGCGGATGGAAATACTGGGTGCAGGCCGCGCAGCGATGAATGAGCAGTTCGCCCTGTTTGCCGCCTTGCCAGAAAGCAAGGTTGTCGGCGTTGAGTGCAGGAAGTTTTCTAGGCATCAGCGGTCCGCAGGTGAGTGTTTGACTTGAAGTCATACGGTATCATTTGAACATATTTTATAAAAGTGTCATATATTTGTACCGACGAAGGCGCGAATCGAACCTTCGCACCGTAAAACAACAACAAGAGGATTTCGCGATGTCCCAGTCGTTACTGGACAAAAGGGTAGTCGTCACCGGTGGGTTTGGAGCCCTCGGCAGCGCACTTGGCACATTTCTGCTGGCACGTGGCGCCCGGGTTGCGTTGCTGGATCGCAGCGAGGCGCCTGCCTCCCTGCTGGACACGGAAAACCTGCTGTGCCTGGGCGGTGTCGACCTGACTTCGACCGAGTCGGCCAGTGCTGCGTTCGAGCAGATCGCCGCGCAGTGGGGCGGTATTGATGGTCTGGTCAACGTCGCGGGCGGTTTTGCCTGGGAGACGGTCGAAGGCGGTAACCTGCTGACCTGGGATCGTCTCTACCAGATGAACGTGCGTACCGCCGTGGTCAGTTCTCAATCGGCGCTGGCGCATCTGTTGGATTCCACGGCAGGACGCATCGTCAACATTGGCGCGCTGGCCTCGGTCAAGGCCGCGGCAGGTATGGGGGCTTATGCAGCCTCCAAGGCCGGTGTCGCCCGGTTGACCGAAGCCCTGGCCGAAGAGCTGAAAGATCGTGGTGTCACGGTCAACGCCGTGCTGCCAAGCATCATCGATACACCCACTAATCGCGCCGACATGCCTGATGCCGACAGCAGCCGCTGGGTGACGCCGCAAGCGCTGGCAGCGGTAGTGGCGTTCCTGTTGTCCGACGAAGCCGCTGCGGTAACCGGTGCGCTGCTGCCTGTGAGTGGCCGCGTATGAGACTGGTGACCTATACCGATGCCGAGGGCTTTGATCGAGCGGGTGCGTTGCTCAACCAGGACCAACAGGTGCTAGACCTGCAAATCGCCTACCGCTTGCTGGAAAGCCGCGAAACCCCGGCACTGAGCAGTATTCTGTCCCTGGTGGAAGCCGGTGAGCCGGCGCTGGAGTTGGCCCGCTCCCTGGTGGCCAAGGCCCCCTCGGCGGCAGTGCTGGAGCGCGCCAGTGTGAAACTTCGCGCACCGATCCAACCGCCACCGCAGATGCGCGATTGCTCCTGCTTCGAGTTGCACCTGCGCCAGAGTTTCGCGGCGGCCCGGCGCGCCCGGGCGTTGCGTACCGAAGACCCGGAAGCGACCTTGAAGGCGATGAACACTCGCGCCGACGACCGGGTGATCGAGACTTTCAACAAGCAGCCCATCTACTACAAGGGCAACCGTTTCGCGGTGATCGGCATCGATGATGAGTTCCAGTGGCCGAGCTTCAGTCGGGCAATGGATTTCGAACTGGAGTTCGGTTGCTACATCGGCAAGCGCGGCAAGGACATCAGTCGTGAAGCCGCCCGTTCGCATATCGTCGGTTACACCATCTTCAACGACATGAGCGCGCGCGACGCACAGGCCCTGGAAATGCCCGGCATGCTCGGTCCGGCCAAGAGCAAGGATTTCGACACAGCCAACATCATGGGGCCGTGCCTGGTGACCGCAGACGAACTGGGTGATCCCTACGACCTGAACATGGTTGCCCGGGTCAACGGGGAGGAGTGGGGGCGCGGCAATACCCGCGACATGCGCTGGAGCTTCGAGGACGTGATCGCCCACGTGTCCCGCTCGGAAACCTTGTACCCCGGTGAGTTTCTCGGCTCCGGCACGGTCGGTAACGGCTGTGGACTGGAGCAATTGCGCTATTTGAAGCCCGGTGACGTGGTCGAGCTGGAGATCGACGGTATTGGCGTGCTGCGCACCCAGGTGGGCACCGCGACTGGCAAGAACTGACGTTACACGAATGTTGAAGAATTCACTTACAAGTAGAAAGTGAATTCTATGTACAAAAATAAAGAAAGTGTCTTATATTTCGTTGCGACCACTGTCGTGACGCTCTGATTAGGAGGCAATCATGCTAACAAGAACAAGCCCCGTATTGTCTGATGGAACCAAGGTCTCGGACCTGATCTATCCATCCAGCCGTGAAGTACAAATGCGCGTGTTGTCCGACCGCGAAATTTACGAGCTGGAAATGGAGAAAATCTTCGGCAAGATCTGGGTACTCCTGGGCCATGAGTCGGAAATCCCCAATTCCGGAGACTTCATGGTCCGTGACATGGGGTCTGATTCGGTCATTGTTGCCCGTGGCAAGCAGGGCGAGGTGTTCGTCACCCTCAACGTGTGCCCGCACCGCGGCATGCGCATCAGCACCGCCGATTGCGGCAACACGCAAATTCATAAATGCATCTATCACGGCTGGGCCTTCCGCCCCAATGGTGATTTCATCGGCTCGCCGGTCGAGCGCGAATGCATGCACGGCAAGATGCTGCCCAAGGAAGAGCTGGGTCTGAAAAAGGCTCGGGTCACCTTGTATGGCGGTCTGGTATTTGCCACCTGGAACATCGAAGGACCGTCGTTTGACGAGTTCCTGGGCGATGCCAAGTGGTATTACGACATGTTGTTCTGTCGTTCCGACAAGGGCATGGAAGTGCTCGGTCCACCCCAGCGCTTTGTCGTCAATGCCAACTGGAAAACCGCGGGCGAGCAATCGGCGGCCGATGGCTTCCACACGCTGACCTTGCACCGTTGGCTCGGTGAAGTGGGCAACTACGCCAAGAAGGGCGAGGGTGAAACCGCCGATCTCAGCCCGGAAATGATCGGCGTCGAAATCAGCTCGCCCCACGGCCATGCGCTGCGCTGCATCGACCTGGCGCGCAAGATCAAGCGCCTGACCGGCCTCGACCCTGCCGAACTGACCGTGCAGCAAAAACTGGAAGCATTGCCGCCTGCGGGCATGACTGCCGACATGGTCGAGCAGCTGGCGCGCAATTTGTCGGAAGACCAGTTGAAAGTGCTGACCAGCATGCCGCCGCAAGTCGGTGGGATGTTCCCGAACATTCTTTTCGGCTTCGTCTACATTCCGCAGCCGGACGGCAGCGTAGTCGGGTCGATGACCCTGCACGCTTACGTGCCGCGCGGCCCGGACAAGCTAGAGTTCGTCAACTGGGTGTTTGCCGAGAAAGACGCATCCCCTGAACTGCGCGACAAGATGCTCAAGCAAACCATCCAGTTGTTCGGCACCTCGGGCATGGTCGAGCAGGATGACTCCGATACCTGGCCGCACATGACCCTGGCCGCCAAAGGCGCGATGGGCCGCAAGAGCACGCTGAAATACCAGGCATGCTTTGAAACCGGAGCACCTGAGGGTTGGCCAGGCCCCGGCATCGTCAATGAAGGGTTTACCAAGGACGATACCCAGTGGCACTGGTGGTTGTACTGGCACGAACTGATGACCGCCTCGGACGACCAATAAGCGTTCGCCAGGCCTGGTTCGAAAGCGGCCCCCGCGGGCCGCAGTCGCCGGATACAGCATTTACAAGCACAAGAATAAAAGTGAGGAGTGACTCATGGCTCAGGTTCAACAACGCGGCGTGGAGGATATCCAGCCGGGTTCCCCAGTCGGCACAAAGCGGGTGCCGGTGGGCTCGCCAATCTACAACGATGTGGTGACCTTTCTCTACGAGGAAGCCACGCTGCTCGACCAGATTCGCCTGCAGGAGTGGGCCGAACGCCTGGACACCGACCTGGTGTACACCGTGCCGCTACGCCAGACTCGCGTGGCGTCCGAGTTGAGAACCACCATTGTGCGCAGTGTCCAGCACTATCACGATGACTACCGTTCGATCATGGGCCGCATTTTGCGCCTGTCCGGTAAAAGCGCCTGGGCGGAAGATCCTCCCTCGCGTACCCGGCGTTTGGTGACCAACGTGTTTGTCGAAGAAACCGACAAGAGCGATGAGTTTGTGGTGACCAGTTACCTGCTACTGACCCGTAGCCGTTTCAACGATCACCATGTTGACGTCATCAGTGGTGAGCGACGTGACGTGCTGCGTCTGCATGAGGCGGGGTTCAAGCTTTCCCGGCGTGAAGTCATCCTCGACCAGGCGGTGCTCGGCACACCCAACCTGGCCGTCTTCCTCTAAGTCATATCGGCGGTCCGGGGCGAACCCGGATCGTCGGGCCTGGCAGTTGTCGGTCGTGTAGCTCTTGCGCCAGAAGCAGCCTGGTTAAGGCCTTTGTCTCAACCAATCCTGGTCCTCGGCGCACAACTTGAGTTGTTCATGGGTGAAATCCAGGGTAGATCCCTTCATTCGCAGTGCCTGCTCGGCGCGTACGGGCTGTTGGCTGTAGCAGAGCGCGGTGCTTGCGGCGTGAATCTCCTCATCAAGGTTGAAGGCGCGCCCCATTGAGATCAGCGTGCAGCGACGAAGTAAAAGGGCCGCTTCGGCGACTTCTTCGTTGAGTGTATTGAGTGCCCAGCGAGCCATGCCTTCGCGAAGATTGATGCCGGAATAGGGCATCGGACCTTCGATCAATGTGCCATCGACGTCCCAGACCAGATCTTCAACGCCATCGCATATCAAGGTTGCGCGGGTGCGATTGGCGATGCGTCGGCCGATGTTGATGTCATAACGTCGCTGGTGGGTGCCGCGTGCGGCGGCTGCAATGGCAAGGCCCGCCAAGTCGAACAGGTGGGTGCATTGATGGCTGGCGTCGGCCTGCCGGGTGACTGAGTGGGCTATCCGGTCCAGTTTCATGCCTAACAACAGCTGTAATGGGCCGCAAGCCTGTGGGCACATGGAAAAGGGGTAGCGCAGCGCTTCACCGCCAATGGCAGTCACTTCGCCTTCGTGGTGGCGAACCCATACACGGAAGTGGTGAAAGTCATCTTCCAGAGCCGCGCGGACTTCACCTGTGCCATCGACAGGGTGAGCAATGATGTCTATGCGCCGACGAAATACAGTCATCCTCAATATCCTTGTTCCAATACTGTTTAGCTTGAAAAAATACGCTATATTTAGACACTATAACCAATAATGTTCACAAAAAAACAAAAAACGGAGTGGCTATGGCACTGCTAAATGAACAGGTTGCGCTGATTACCGGTGCAGGCGGCGGGATTGGGCGCGGTATTGCGCTGAACTTTGCCAAAGAGGGTGCTGCCGTAGTGGTCGCCGAACTGGATGTCGCCAGTGGAGAGGCCGTAGTCGCCGAACTGAAAGCGTTAGGTGGCCAGGCTGTATTCATCAAGACAGACGTGTGCAGCAAAACGGATATCGAGGCCGCCGTGCAATTGGCCGTCGATCAATTCGGGGGGCTGGACATCCTTGTCAACAACGCCTTTGCGCCCACCCCCAATGTGCTCCTGGAAGAAAAAACCGATGCCATGCTGGAGCAAACCCTAGGTTCTACAGTGTGGGCTGCATGGTGGGCGATGAAAGCCGCGCTGCCTCATATGAAGGCGCGGGGCGGTGGCAAGATCATCAACTTCTACTCTATCGATATCGAAATCGGTGCCTGGTTGCATGGCGACTACAACACGGCGAAGTCGGCCATTGTCGGGCTGACCCGCAGTGCTGCATCCGAGTGGGGGCGGTTCAACATCCGCACCAACGCCATCGCTCCTACGGCAATGGGTGCCACCTTTCACAAGCTCGCCGCAGAGAACCCCGGCTTTGCCGAGATGTCTGCTTCCATGCGTCCACTGGGCCGTTGTGGCGAGCCTGAAGCCGACATTGGCCCAGTGGTGGTATTCCTTGCGTCCGAGATGTCGCGTTTCATCACGGGCGAAACCATTCACGTCGACGGAGGCCTGCATCTGCCGGGTTATAACTCCCGTCCCAAAGGCATTCCTGTGCGTGAGTATTGAATTCAACAGATCAATGTAGGAACGAGCCTGCTCGCGATGGACGTTAACGATAACGTGTACGTTCTGTAGAGCGCGTTGTCCTTAAGTTCATCGCGAGCAGGCTCACTCCTACAACGGCGACACCAGGCCCAATGGACGAGAAAGCCCGCTTCAAAGCGGGCTTTTCTATGTTGGATGGCCAACTGCAGCCAGCTAGAGACTATTATTTTTTGGAGACCACTATCGATGTGGTTTCCAAGTCCCAAGTGGTCGCGGTTTTTCCTTCATCGCGCAGCAAATATTTCAACACCCGACCCTGGGGGTTCTTCGGCAAGCTGCTGCGAAATTCGATATAGCGGGGCAGGGCATAGTAAGGCACCGATTCGGTGGCCCAATGGAACAGCTGCTCCGGATCCAGGGTCACGCCTTCATGCAGCACCGCTGTGACTTTCACATCGTCCTCGCCTTTATCCGATGGCACTGCATGTACCGCGACCTCGGCCAATGCCGGGTGAACAGCAAAGGCTGCTTCCATTTCAAAGCTGGAAATGTTTTCGCCTCGGCGGCGCAGATAATCCTTCTTGCGATCGACGAAGTAGAAAAAGCCATCGTCATCGAACTTGCCAATGTCACCAGTGTGGAACCACATGTTGCGCATCAGCTTCTGGGTGTCTTCCGGACGGCGCCAGTAGCCCTGGAACATGATGTCCGGACGCAGCGGACGAACCACAATTTCGCCGGCGCTGTTTGGCGCAACTTCCTGATCGAGGTCGTCGACGATGCGTACATCGAAATCCGCAATGCGTTTACCCGAAGAGCCCGGTGCGGCGTACTCGCCGGCAGCCAATGAGGTGATAACGCAGGCTTCGGTGAGGCCATAGCCATTGCCGCCCACCAGCTTGGTACCGAAACGCTCGCGCCAGATCTTTTTGGTTTCTTCGGTGTAAGGGTTGCCTCGAGCGGTATGGATCTGCCCGACACAACGCAGCATCGCTTCGTTATCCGGCGCCTGGGCGAGGAGACCGCCCATGCCACCCAGGATCGAGGCGATGGTAGCGCCGGAGCGTTCCACTTCCTGCCAGAAATTGGAAACGGAGAAGCGCGGGAGAATGGCGGCGCGCGCGCCCACCAGAATGCTGGCGATGATCGATACACATAGCGCATTCATATGGAACAGCGGCAATGGCGTGATGGTCACGTCATCGGCACTGGCTGGACCGGCACGCAATTGCAAGCGTGCCAGGTTGCACATGAAGTTGTAGCTGATCATGCAACCCTTGGAAGGGCCTGTGGTGCCTGAGGTGTAAATCAGGCAGGCAAGGTCTGAAGGTTGCGGTTTATTGACGAGTGGAGTGGCGTCATGGCCGCGCCATTCATCCAGTGGCGCAATGCGAATTCGGCATTCGGGGATCGCATCGACCGTGCCTCGGTGAAGGATGTGCTGGACGTCCTGCAGTTGCTCGGCGAGCGGTGTGATGCGTGGCAGGTAGGCTGCTTCGCAAATCACCACTGCAGTGCCGGTATCGGCGATCTGGTGACGCAGAAACTCGCCCTTGAGCGCGGTGTTGATCGGCACGCTCACGGCGCAGAGCTTATTGATGGCCAACCAGGTGGTGACAGCGTCGATGTTGTTATCGAGCATCGTCAGCACGGTTTCACCGGCTTTCACGCCCAGGGTAGCGAGGGCGTTGGCCATCTTTGTTGATAGTGAGTCAACCTGAGCATAAGTGTATAACTCACCACTGAAATCCAACAAAATCTTGTCTGGATGCCTTGCTACTGCACGACTTAGCGCTTCGATGACAGTGTCTCGTTCTCCCACTGCCCAGGTTTCTGGATTGCCACTGCTGCCCATGAATATTCTCCTTTTAGGCGCCTAAAGCTGCTGGTTTGCCTGATTTTATTTTGATGAGAGAATTTGATTCTAAATACAAAATATGGAAATGTCTTTAGCAATAAGTTGAACATGAAATCTTATTTATGCACAGATCCTGTGCTAGTGTTGATCTATCTTTACTCTCAATGAGCCCGTCAATCCATGCCAAAAGCCGCATCCCAGAAAGCAGAAGCGCCGACGCCAGCCTCCAAAACGAAAAAAAAATCGCTGCCTGATGCAGGGATGACTCCGGTAAAACCGGTGGAGCGACGTACCGCCGCCAATGGCGTGGCAGGCCCCAAGGTCAAGCCGAACCGCCGTTCGGAAGAGACCATTGCCAACATTCTTAAAGCCACTGAAGAAGTGGTGCTGATGTCGGGTGCGGATCGTATTTCGATCCTGGATGTGTGCCAGGTGGCCGGTGTTTCGCGCGGTACCTTTTATCGCTATTTCGCCTCCCAGGAAGACTTGCTCGACACCTTTTCCCGGCATAAACGCGAAAGTTTCCACAGTTCGCTGTCCCAGGAGCTGGGCCATATCAGCGACCCGGAAGCACGCCTCAACGCGCTGTTTGCCTATCTCGACAACTACCTCGAGCAGAGTCGAGCCCGGCGGTTGCTGGTGGTTGCACCTGACTACGCACTGGGCTTCTTTCGGCGGATTTTCCACGATTCGATCGTGCGCTTTCAGGATGGCCTGGGCATCGTGTTCGACGATTGGGATGAGCGCCTCGGGGTCCGTCTTGACCGTGAGCTGATCTGCGAAATGATCATTCGATACGTGTTGAGTGAAATCCTGGTGCCGGAAGCGGCGGGGCGACGTTTGTTCCCGGTACGGGTGAAAAAACTGCTCGGTGCCTTGATCATGGGTTCCACCTCCCGCACTCGTCGCTAACTGCCGACCAACACCCTTGCGCTATAGGCAAAGCCCCCGTATTTCGGGGGCTTTTCGTTTCCGCCTGATAATTTTCTCTCGCCTGCGTGCCGCGATTTTTCCTTTCTGCGTCCATTTTTTGACTCTGCGAAGTGTTTTTGACATCTGGCGAAGGCTCTGGCTCGGGCTTTTTCACGCGTCTTGAAAATAAACTGAACAGATTTTTGATTTCTGCTCAATTTAAATTTAAGCTCTGGTCTTAGCAGTGAGCCCCTGGCTTCCCCTTTCGCGGCAGTTTGATCCTGGTCACGTGAAGGCTCTGCGCCAATAACCAATAAAAAAGTGCCAACTTCGAGGTACCTAGACATGCTTATCGATCTACACGCCCACGCACCCCACCCTGGCTATTACAACCAGCACCCGCACTGGGGGCCGTTCTTCGAGCAACACGCCGACGGCGATATCAAGCTGCGTGTAGGTGATTGGATTCTTGGTCTCGGGTCGCCAGAGCGTAAGGCTGCCGTGCGCTCCGGTAATGGTCCCAAGCTTGAGGAATATTTTTCACGCTGGGCTGACCCAAAAGTGCGCCTGGCCGGTATGGATGCCGCAGGGCAGAACCTGCAGGTGGTTTCCGTCCCGTCCCATTGCTACATGTATTGGACTGAAGCCGAATTCGCCGTGCCATTCGCCCGCACCGTCAACAACACGCTGGCCGAATACTGCTCCGCAGCCCCTGATCGCCTGATGTTCTGGGCTCATGCACCGCTCAATGCACCTGAAGCGGCGGCGGCTGAAATACGTCACGCTTGCACAGAGCTGGGAGCCAAGGGCCTGGTCGCTGGCGGTGCCAACTTCGGCGGTCTGGAATTCGATTCGCCGGAACTTGATGTGGTGTGGAAAACCCTCTGTGACCTGGATCTGCCGATTTTTGTACACGGCTATAACCAGTCCGTTACCTGGGGCAAGAACGCTAACAGCGACCGCTACGAAACCACCGCTATCGTCGGCATGCAATACGACGAAACCCGTTGTTTCTGGAACCTGATTTGCGGCGGCGTTCTGGATCGCTTCCCTGACCTCAAGGTCTACATCACCCACGGCGGCGGTTATGTCCCGTACCAGCTCGGTCGCCTGGCCAAGACCAATGAAAACCTCGACGTTAAATACAACAAGAAGCCACTGCTCGAGTACATGAAAAACTTCTACTTCGACGTAGAGCTGCATGAAGTGCCGATGCGCCAGGCTCTGGTCGACATTATCGGTGCGGACCATGTGCTGTACGGCAGCAACTTCGGCGGCAGCGATGCCGTGCGCCACGATCTGACACACGGTCTGCAGTTGTCCGATGCGGACATGCGCAAGATCCGTTATGAAAACGCATGCCGCTTGCTGCACCTGGATCCTGCCAAGTTGGGCAAGGTAGGTGGCTGATGAAACTGGCGCGATGTGAGTATTTTTCTACCGGCGTTTTTTGGGCCGTGGTGGATGTCGCTCAAGATCAAGTGACACCCATTTCCGGTGATTTCAAGGATTGGGCACCGGCGGTAGCCGCCGGGCGCGGTATCAGTTCGGTGCGTTTTGCCGGGCCATCGCTGCCGTTGTCGAAGGTGCGCCTGCTGCCCCCGATTGAACCGATCAATCGGGTGGTAGTGGCGGGTGCCAATTACGCCAAGCACCTGGTGGAATTCGGATTGCAGGCGCCGGTACAGCCGGTGGCTTTTCTCAAGGCCTATGGCGCGCTGATTGGCGCCAATGACCCGATCCGTTTCCCGCCGTTAACTGAAGAGCTCGATCACGAAGTTGAACTGGTGGCCGTCATCGGCACCGAAGAAATCGACTTGGAAAACCCACTGGCTTGCGTGCTCGGCTACACCGTCGGCAATGACGTCAGCGCGCGCGACCTGCAGCGTAGTGGGCCGGCAGGTATAGGCATGGACCTTTTCGCCGCCAAAAGCCAGGACCAGACCACCGGTCTTGGGCCCTGGATCGTGACCAAGGATGAGTTTCCCGAGGGCTCACCACACTTGCGCCTGACCCTGAAAGTGAATGGTGAAGTGCGTCAGGACGGCTCAACCGGTGAAATGACCTGGGATGTTGGCCAGCTGATTCGCTTCGTGCAGCAGCGTTCGAGTTTTGCCAGTGGCGACGTGCTGTTCACTGGCTCGCCGGCGGGAGTGGGGATGGGCACCGGCCTGTTCCTCAAGGAAGGCGATGTGGTCGAAGCCAGCGTCGAAGGCATTGGCACGTTGCGCAATGTGGTCAGTAAAAAGAACCGCGCCTAATCGAGAGCCAAACATGAACGCCAATAAAGAAAAAGTAGTCGTGGTGGGTGCCGGTCTGATGGGCACCGGTATTGCCCATGCGTTCGCAAGCGCAGGTTTCAATACGCTGTTGGTCGATACCAATGCCGTC
Organism: Pseudomonas sp. EB271-G4-1; assembly: GCF_058791355.1. Lineage (NCBI taxonomy): Bacteria > Pseudomonadati > Pseudomonadota > Gammaproteobacteria > Pseudomonadales > Pseudomonadaceae > Pseudomonas > Pseudomonas sp. EB271-G4-1. The sequence continues at coordinate 21,063 of NZ_JBYTEO010000014.1, read as the reverse complement.
TCGTTGACGAACGCCCGGGCAAGCATCGAAAAGATCCTTGCCGATGGCGTGCGTCTGGGCAAGGTCAGCGAAGAACAAGCGCAGCAATCGCTGGCCAATCTGCTGACGTGTAGCGACTTGAGCGAAGCTGCGATGGGGGCCAACTGGCTGGTGGAGACGGTCTCCGAACAGTTGGCGGTGAAGAAGGCGGTGATTGGCCAGGCGGCGCCGCTGCTGGCGGCGGATGCCATTATTGCCACCAATACGTCGGCCCTCAGCGTGACCGAGATTGCGGCGTCGGTGGACTGTGCCGATCGCGTGATCGGCATGCACTTCTTCAACCCCGTGCACAAAATGAAACTGGTGGAGTTGGTGCGTGGTTTGGCCACCAGCGATGAAGTGGTGGCGCGCACTCGCACCCTGTGCGAGCAGATCAGTAAAACCTCGATCGTGGTCAATGAGTCGCCAGGACTGACCACCAGTCGCATGTCTGCGCTGCTGGGCAACGAGGCGATGTGGATGCTGCAGGAAGGCACCGCAACCGCCGAGGACATCGACACGGCGCTGCGCCTGGGCTTCAACCACCCGATGGGTCCATTGGAATTGGGAGACTTGACCGGCTGGGACACGCGGCTGTCGGTACTGCGTTATTTGCACCAGACCTTGGGCGAAAAATTTCGACCTTGCCCGCTGATCATCAAAATGGTCGCCGCCGGACGACTGGGGCGCAAGTCAGGACACGGGGTTTACCGCTATGAAGAGGGTAAGCAAGTACCGGGCTCGGGGCTCAAGGCGAGTGCGCTATGAAAGACATCGTCATTGTTGATGCGGTACGTACGCCCATCGGCAAGTTCCGCGGCAGCCTTGCCGGCGTACGCGCTGATCACCTTGGGTCGTTGGTGATCAGCCGTTTGCTGGAGCGGGTCGATGTCTCGCCGACGTTGGTCGATGACGTGATCTTCGGCAATGTCACGCAAATTGGCGAACAGTCCGCCAATATTGCCCGCACGGCGTTACTCGGCGCTGGCTGGCCGGTCACCGTTGCGGGGCTGACTATCGACCGTAAATGCGGTTCGGGTGAAGTGGCTGTGCATATGGCCGTTGGCGCCATCGCGGCGGGTGCCGCCGATATTGTGGTGGCCGGTGGCGCGGAAAACATGAGTCGCGTGCCCATGGGCAGTAACCGTGAGATCCACGGCGCGGCGTTTGGCTGGATGGCGGCGCAACGTTATGAGCTGACCAGTCAGGGGGAGGCGGCCGAGCGTATGGCTGACAAGTGGGCGCTCAGCCGCGATGCGCTGGACGATTTCGCTTTCGCCAGTCACCAGCGTGCAGCGACTGCCTGCGATGCCGGTTATTTCGATAATGAAACCATACCGGTGGTGGTTGAAGAACTCCGCGAAAAAGAGCTGTCGGAACCCGCTGGTGTGTTGCGTCAAGATGAAACCATTCGTCGTGATACGTCGCGGGAAAAACTGTCGACACTTAAAACCAGTTTTCGTCCGGACACCGGGCGCATCACCGCTGGTAACTCGTCGCAGATCTCCGACGGTGCGGCAGCGTTGCTGCTGATGAGTGCCGACACAGCGAAAAAGCTCGGCCTCAAAGCACGAGCGCGTGTCGTGGCCTTCACCACAGTCGGCTCTGACCCGACATTGATGCTCACCGGCCCGATTGCCGCTACTCAAAAGGTACTTGCCAAGGCAGGACTGAGTATCAATGACATTGATCTGTTTGAGGTCAACGAAGCTTTTGCCTCCGTGCCGCTGGCCTGGATGCAGGAGACCGGTGTGCCGCACAGTAAGTTGAACGTCAATGGTGGCGCCATTGCCCTCGGACACCCATTGGGGGCCAGCGGCGCTCGCTTAATGACCACGATGTTAAATGAGCTCGAGCGCCGTGGCGGGCGTTATGGGTTGCAAGCCATTTGCTGCGCCGGTGGCATGGGCACGGCGACCATCATCGAACGGCTCGATTGAGATGGCTCGCTTGCCGTTGATTCCCCTGGATGCCATGCCTGCCGCGTTGCAAGACGCGGTCGAGCGTGGTCAGAGCAGTCGCATGCTCAGCTCTACGACGCCGGTGCAGGTCTGGGCACATCGACCAAAGGTGGCGTTGGCCTGGCTGGGCTTAATGGAGAGCCTGCACAGCGACAGTCTGCTGGATGAGCGCTTGCGCGAACTGGTGCGGCTGAAAATTGCCAGCATCACCACCTGCAAGGCCTGCCAGCTGGCGCGCAAATCCGACCGTGTGACGGATGAGGATATTGCATGCATGGCGACGGACAGCGAGTACTTCACGCCAGCCGAGCGTGCAGCGCTGCGCTACGCCGAGTTGTTTGCCAGCGATTACCTGAGCATCGATGACGAGCAATTTACTCAACTGGGCGCGTTTTTCTCCACCGCCCAAGTGGTAGAGCTTGGAATGTACTGCGCGCTGATGTTGGCGGGTGGCCGCATGACATTGGTGCAGCAGGCCTACTGAGCAGGTCGCTCATCTAAAATAGTTGATCGAATTATTGAGAAGTGTCTAATACTGTCCTGCTCAGGCCTATTATTAGCCGAAAGGTATAGCCTTCTGCAGGCTGACTCAAAAAATAATGACAATAACAACGGAGACGATCATGTCCACACCGGTACAGAGCGACCTGACCAAGGTATTTACCGACGTCGCTAGCAATTATCGCGGCACCAGTGATATCGATCTTCACGCGACCTACAGCGAGATGCGCGCCAATTCGCCTGTGCTCCAGGACAACTTCATGGCCCGTCTGGGCGTGCCATCGATTGCCGGCCTGGATGCCAATCGACCAACCTTTACCCTGTTCAAATACGACGATGTCATGGCCGTCATGCGTGACGCCGGTACTTTTACCAGTGGTTTTATCGCCGAAGGGCTGGGGGCGTTTTTCGATGGCCTGATCCTCACGGCAATGGATGGTGATGCTCACAAGAGCATGCGTAATCTGCTGCAACCGGTATTCATGCCGGAGACGGTCAATCGCTGGAAAGAAACCAGGATCGACCGCGTGATTCGCGAGGAATACATCAAGCCGATGGTGGCGAACAAGGGCGCCGACCTGATGGACTTCGCCCTGTATTTCCCGATCCGGGTGATTTACTCCTTGATCGGCTTTCCTGAGGATCGCCCTGAGCAAATCGAGCAATACGCCGCCTGGGCATTGGCAATCCTGGCCGGTCCGCAAGTCGACCCGCAGAAGGCCGCCGCCGCCCGTGGCGCAGCCATGGACGCCGCGCAAGCGCTGTATGACGTAGTGAAAGTGGTGGTGGCGGAGCGTCGGGCTGCGGGTGCATCGGGGGATGATTTGATCAGCCGGCTGATCGGCGTCGAGTACCAGGGACGTTCCCTGGACGATCATGAGATCACCACCTTCGTGCGCTCACTGCTCCCGGCTGCCAGCGAAACCACGACCCGCACCTTCGGAACCTTGATGACATTGCTTTTGCAAAATCCGGATGTGCTGGAGCGGGTGCGCAATGATCGTAGCCTTGTAAACAAGGCCATTGATGAAGCGGTGCGTTTTGAGCCCGTGGCCACCTTCAAGGTGCGCCAGGCCGCCAAGGATCTGGAGATTCGCGGTGTGCCGATCCCCAAAGGGGCAATGGTGCAATGTATCGTTACCTCCGCCAACCGCGATGAAGACGCGTTCGAAAACGCCGATAAATTTGACATCGACCGCAAACCAAAACCTTCGTTTGGCTTCGGCTTCGGCCCACACATGTGTATCGGTCAATTCGTTGCCAAGACCGAGATCAATTGCGCACTGAATGCGATCCTCGACTTGATGCCCAATATCCGCCTTGACCCAGACAAGCCGGGGCCCCAGATCGTCGGTGCACAGCTGCGCGGTCCGCATTACCTGCATGTGTTATGGGACTGAACGGCGTCCATAACCCTCTTGTAAATCGTCTGGTTGAACCGCGACAGGTCTTGCGCCTGCCGCGGTTCAACGCATTCTGCCTCAAGGGTTTTCCCGCGCAACGGAATTAATATGAACACATTCAAAAAATGTGTTTAATTAAGTCGAGATGTGCACTATGATTCAGGCACAACAACAAGCCCGAATGCGAAGGGGAAAACAATGAAAGTTGAAGATCTGATTCTCGTCAGTGTCGATGACCACGCGATCGAGCCACCGAATGCTTTTGCTCGCCACATGCCTGCGCGCTTCAAGGGGCGTGAACCTCATGTGGTCAAGAAAGGCGATCGTGACGTGTGGGTCTTCGAGGAGCAGGCCACTGGCTACATGGGCCTCAACTCCGTGGTCGGTCGACCGAAAGAGGAATACGGCATGGAGCCGTTGGGCTACGACCAAATGCGCCGTGGTACCTGGAACATCAAGGACCGTGTCGACGACATGAACGCCAACGGCGTGCTCGGTTCATTGTGCTTTCCAACCTTCCCGGGCTTTGCCGGGCAACGCTTCCAGGTCCACGCTGACCGCGATGTGTCGATGGCAGCCATCCAGGCCTACAACGACTGGCATTTGCACGACTGGTGCAACGCAGCGCCTGGCCGCTTCATTCCGCTGATGATCGTGCCGTGGTGGGACATGAAAGCCGCCGCTGCCGAAGTGGCGCGTCTGGCGAAACAGGGCGTGCACGCGCTGTCGCTGTCGGATAACCCGGCGATTCACGGTTACCCGTCGATCCATAGCGATTACTGGGATCCACTGTGGAAGGCCTGCAGCGACAATAAAGTGGTTATCTGCTGTCATATCGGTACCGGTGTGAAAGCCCAACACGCATCGGATATGTCGCCAATCGACGCCTGGATTACCTCCATGCCGATTTCCATCGCCAACTCCGCGGCGGACTGGATCTGGGCACCGATGTGGAAGAAGTTCCCGGACCTGCGCATGGCGCTTTCCGAAGGCGGCATCGGCTGGATTCCTTACCTGTTGGAGCGCGCGGACTTCACCCACCGTCATCACAACGCGTGGACCAACTCCAACTTCGGCGGGAAGATGCCAAGTGACATCTTCAACAAGCACTTCATCACCTGCTTTATCGAAGACAACTTCGGCCTGAAGAACCTCGACTACTTGAACGCCGACATGGTCACCTGGGAAAGCGACTACCCGCATTCTGACTGCACTTGGCCAAACTCGCCGGAAACAGCGTGGGAAGGGTTGCAGCACCTGCCAAAGGAGATGATCGACAAGGTCACTCACTTGAACGCGATGCGTGAATTCTCCTTCGATCCGTTCTCCATTCACGGTCGAGAAAACTGCACAGTCGGCGCGCTGCGGGCCCAGGCTACCCACGTCAGCATCGAGCCGGCCCTGGGCCTGGGTGGTGCCGATCATGGTCGCCACGACAACAAGCCGGTTACCTCCGGCGACATCAATGCGATGTTCGCCCAGGCTGACGCGCAAACCGCGTTGTAAGTTGCCGCTGTTCCTGCAGTCGCCGGCCATCGGCGACTGCAGGAGCGGTTGCCGTTCTGTGGTCGCTTCGTTCGAGGCGATTGCGCCTGTGTTCAGCGTTAGAGAGCGCATATGGCCATCAGTCAATTTACCTACAGCAACATCCCCCCCGAGGCTGAAGCGCTTCGTGCAGAAGTGCGGGCGTTCATCCATGACACGCTGGCCGATTACCCGCCGACCTTGAGTGCTCAATCCTGGATGGGCTTCAGCGCCGAGTTCAGCAAGAAGCTTGGGTCCCGGGGCTGGGTCGGCATGGCCTTGCCCAAGGCTTATGGTGGCGCCGAGGCGGGGCCCTTTGCCCGATATGTGATTATCGAAGAGTTGCTGGCTGCCGGTGCACCGGTATCGGCCCACTGGATCGCCGACCGCCAAAGCGGTCCGCTGATCAATCGCTTCGGTACCGAGCAACAAAAACAGTATTACCTGCCAGCCATTTGCCGGGGTGAAAGCTACTTCTGCATTGGCATGAGCGAGCCCAACTCAGGCTCCGACCTGGCTTCGATCAAGAGTACCGCCGTCCGTGAGGGCGATAGCTGGCTGGTCAATGGCCAGAAGGTCTGGACCACCAACGCCCATCATTCGCAGTACATGATTGCCCTGGTGCGTACCGGTGAAAAACAGGAGGCCCGTCACGAGGGCATGTCGCAATTCATTGTCGACCTGAGCCTGCCCGGCATCACCATCCGACCCATTCGAGACCTGGCCGGTGGCGAGCATTTCAACGAAGTGTTTTTCGACAATGTGCGGTTGCCGGCTGATGCCTTGATCGGTACTGAAGGCAAAGGCTGGGATCAAGTGACCGCCGAACTGGCCTTCGAGCGTAGCGGCCCTGAACGGTTCCTCAGCTGCATGGCGCTGCTGAAAACCCTGATCGATGCGCTGGGCAAGACCCCCAACGCGTTACAGGCGCGAGAAATCGGGCGTCTTTCGGCCAAGCTGCTGACCCTGCGCAACATGTCATTGTCGGTTACGGCACAGCTGGCAGCGGGTGAGCACCCAGCCTGGGCGGCTTCCTGCGTGAAAGACCTCGGCAATGCCTTTGAACAGGAAATCCCCGAGGTTGCCCAGCTGCTGCTGGAAACCGAGCCACGGCAAGACGGCGGCAGCGAACATGCCCGGGTACTCGCCTACCTGACTCAGATGGCGCCCTCGTTCTCACTGCGCGGGGGCACTCGTGAAATTCTGCGCGGCATCATTGCCCGCGGCCTGGGGTTGCGATAATGCGCGAGATATTTGAAACGACGATTGAACGCCTGTTCGCCGATTTGGCGACGCCCGCTTATGTGATGAGGTGTGAAGGCGGGGAATGGCCGGCGGATTTATGGGCCGCGCTGGATGAGTCGGGCTTCTCTTTGGCGGGTGTCAGCGAAGCGCTGGGCGGAGCCGAAGCCAGTTGGTCTGATATGTATGTGCTGGTGCGTGCCGCCGGACGCTTTTCCGTTCCGGCCCCAATAGGTGAGGCCTTGCTGGCCAACTGGCTGCTGAGCAAGTCAGGCCTGGAGGGGAGGGCTGGTGCGCTGAGCATGGCTGCCAATGCCAATCTGGTGCTCGATGGCGAGCGCGTTAATGGCACCGCCTATTCGGTACCTTGGGGGCGTAATGTCGAAGAGGTTGTCGCGATTGCCAACAGCTCAACGGGGGTTCCGCATGTGGTTTTGCTATCGCGTAGCGCTGCCAGTGAACTCACGCTCAGTCTGAATGTGGCTGGCGAACCGCGTGATGACCTGGGTTTCAACAGCGCCCAGGTACTGGCGCAAGCGCCGCTGCCCAACGGGTTCGACGCCAATGTCCTGGAATTGGGCGGCGCGATGCTGCGCGCGGCGCAGACTGCCGGGGCATTGCATGCGCTATTGGACATGACTGCCAACTATGCCGGGGAACGCAAACAATTCGGCAAGGCCATCGGCTCGTTCCAGGCCATTCAACAGCAACTGGCGGTATTCGCGGAACAAGCCGCCGCCGCCGGGATTGCCGCCGAGGCTGCCTTCGTGGAATCGCGTTGTGGACTCGCCACGTTGACCATTGCGGCCGCAAAAATCAGCACGGCAGAAGCGGCCAGTGTTGGCGCCGGCTTTGCCCATTCGGTGCATGGTGCCATTGGCTTTACCGAGGAATATCCCCTGCATTTGCTCACCCGGCGGTTGTGGGCGTGGCGCAGCGAATTCGGATCGGCCAGCCTTTGGAGCCAACGCCTGGGCGTCCGGGTCTGCCAGGGTGGAAGCGAAGGGTACTGGCCGTTACTGACAGGTCATGGCCAACATTCATTAACCCGACTTGTGAGTGATCCGGTATGAGCCCGTTTCTTCAGATAGAGCGCGATGGCGGTGTCGTCACTGTGCGCATGAACCATCCCGAAACCCGCAACGCGTTGACGACGCCCGAGCAAATTCAGGAGTTTGTCGACCTCTGTGCCCAATTACGTCGCGACCCAACGGTGCGGGTCATGGTGCTCACCGGTAATGGCAGCGCCTTTTGTGCCGGTGGCAACGTCAAGGACATGCATGAGCGTGGCGGCATCTTCGCTGGCTCGCCTTATGAGCTGCGCAACACCTACCGTGATGGCATTCAACGTATTCCCCTGGCGATCTACGAGTTGGATATCCCGGTGATCGCCGCGGTCAACGGCCCAGCGATTGGTGCGGGCCTGGATCTGGCGTGCATGTGCGACATCCGGCTGGCGGCACCCAAGGCGATCTTCGCCGAGAGTTTTGTGCGCCTGGGCATTGTTCCGGGTGACGGCGGCGCCTGGCTGTTGCCGCGCATCATCGGCATCCCGAAAGCCAGCCTGATGGCGTTTACCGGTGACGCTATCGATGCTGCAAAAGCGCTGGAATGGGGCCTGGTAGAGCAGGTCTGCACCCATGAAACCCTGCAGTCGGAAGCGCAAGCCTTGGCGCGGCGGATCGCCAGCAACCCGGGCCATGCGTTGCGGCTGTGCAAGCGCCTGCTGCGCGAAGGCCAACATATGCGTCTCGACTCGCTACTGGAGTTGTCTGCCGCATACCAGGCACTCGCCCATCACACCGAAGACCATCAGGAAGCGGTGGCCGCTTTTGTCGATAAGCGCGAGCCGCAATACCGGGACCGCTGATTACTCATTGCCAACAACAAGAATCGATCTGGAGTAAGCAAGATGCGTGGCGTATTTCGAGAAGACCACAATATGTTCCGTGATCAGGCCCGCCGTTTCGTCGATCGCGAAATCGTGCCCTACCTGCATGAGTGGGAAAAGAACGGCATCGTGCCCAAGGAAGTCTGGCTCAAGGCCGGCGAGAACGGCTTGCTGTGCTCCACGGTGCCCGAAGAATACGGCGGCCCGGGAGGCGACTTCGGTCATTCTGCGGTGATGATCGAAGAACTGGCGCGAGCCAATGCCACCGCGGTGGGTTTTACCACTCACTCGGAAATCGTCACCCCTTACATCGTTGCCTATGGCAGCGAAGAGCAGAAGCAGCAATGGCTGCCGCGCATGGTCAGCGGTGAGTTGATTGGCGTGATCGCCATGAGCGAACCAGGCATCGGCAGCGACCTGCGATCCATGCGCACTTCGGCGCGCCGCGACGGTGATGACTACATCGTCAACGGCCAGAAGACCTTCATCACCAACGGCGGCAATGCCGGCCTGGTGGTGACCGCCACCAAGATTGATCCTGCTGCCAAAGAGCTGACCTTGATCTGCGTCGAAGAAAGTCGTGCGGGTTTTGCCAAGGGTCGTCTGCTGGAAAAGATCGGTCTGAAAGGGCAGGACACTGCCGAGCTGTTTTTCGATGAGGTAAGGGTGCCGGTTGGCAATCGATTGGGGGAGGAGGGGATGGGGTTCAAATACCTGACTCACCAATTGGCCTGGGAACGCTTGATCATTGCTATCCGTGCCGCCCAATCGATCGACACGCTGCTGGAAGAAACCATCGGCTACACCCGTGAACGCAAAGTCTTTGGCAAACCGGTTCTCGACTTCCAGAACACCCGCTTCAAGCTTGCCGAAGCCAAGGCCCAAGCCACTATGTTGCGGGTGTTCGTCGACGACTGCCTGGCCAAGGTGATGCGCGGCGAGTTGACGCCCGAAATCGCAGCGATGGCCAAGCTGCTGGGATCGGAAATGCAGGGCAAGCTGCTCGACGAGTTCCTGCAATTGCATGGCGGCTACGGCTTCATGAGCGAATACAAGATCAGCCGCGCCTGGGTCGACGCGCGAGTGGCCCGTATCTATGGCGGCACCTCGGAGATCATGAAAGAAATCATCGGCCGTACCCTTTGAAGCCAACCTGCATGAGGCAGACAAATGAGTAACTCTCTTTATGATATTTCGCTGAAGCAGATCGATGGCAGTGCCAGCCGCCTTGGCGATTATCGGGGCAAAGTCCTGCTGGTGGTCAACGTGGCTTCTAAATGTGGCCTGACCCCGCAATACGAAGGTCTGGAAAAGCTCTACCAGAGCAAGCATTCACAAGGGCTGGAAGTGCTGGGTTTCCCTGCCAACGATTTCAGGGAACAGGAGCCCTATAGCGACGCGGAAATCGCTGAGTTCTGCTCAGTGAACTATGACGTTCACTTTCCCCTGTTCTCGAAAATCTCGGTTGTTGGCACCGAGCAGCATCCTCTCTACGCCGAACTGACAGCCGCGCAACCCGAGTCCACAGGCGAAGGTCCAATGCGCGAGCGTCTGCTGGGTTACGGGATCGAGTCCGCCAACACGACGGACGTGCTCTGGAACTTCGAGAAGTTTCTGATCGATCGCCAGGGTGCGGTCGTCGCTCGTTTCGCTCCGGACGTTGCAGCGGATGATCCGCGGTTGATTGAGGCAATCGAGGCGCAACTGGCTAAAGAGGCGTAACGCGGTGCAGACAGTCGATACGGTTGGCGCGCTGCGTGCGCTCGTGGCCCGCGCCCGGGGTGAGAACAAGAAAGTCGCACTGGTGCCGACCATGGGCAATTTGCATGACGGTCATATAGCCCTGATTCATTGCGCAAAGCAACGAGCGGACTTCGTCGTCGCCAGCATCTTCGTCAATCCACTCCAGTTCGGGGCCAATGAAGACCTGGCCAACTATCCCCGCACGCCCGACGCTGATCGCGAAAGACTGGTCAATGCCGGGTGTGATGTGCTGTTTGCCCCCGCTGTCGAACAGATCTATCCGGATGGAATGCTCAATCAGGCCATCGTCAGTGTGCCGAACGTTTCTGAAGGTCTTTGCGGTGCGGCACGCCCTGGTCACTTTGACGGCATGGCCACTGTCGTCGCCAAGCTGCTAAACATTGCCCAGCCAGACGTGGCGGTTTTCGGGGAAAAGGATTATCAGCAGCTGGCAATCGTGCGCTCGATGGTCAGGGATCTCAACATGGTGACTGACGTTGTCGGTGCACCGACGATCCGAGCCTCGGACGGCTTGGCATTATCCTCGCGCAACGACTATCTGACCGAGCATGAGCGCTCGGTAGCCCCCGTCCTCTACGCTTGTTTGAAGCAAATGGCGGCGAGTATCCAGCTCGAGAGGCGGGTGGCTGAGCGCCAGTTGATTGAATGTCATCAACGTATCAGTGACGCCGGTTTTCAGCTGGAATACTTTGAAATCAGGAATGCCCAGGATCTGACACCACTGAAAAGCACCGATACTCACTTTGTGATTCTGGTGGCGGCGCGCATTGGCAAAACACGGCTCATTGACAATCTGACAGTGGACCTTCGGGCATCGGAAACTTCACCAGAGGCACAACCATGAGTCATTATCGAGCGATCGCTGCGTTGTGCCTGTGTTTTTTCTCCCTCGTCGGCTTTGCTCAGCAAGCAGCGGTCGACGCTTACAGTGCTGACACCCAACGCGCAAATGCCTTGTTGGTAAAAGCTGTTGACGAGTACAAAGCCAAGGGTGACTCGGCGTTGGCCGAGTTCAGTCGGCAGGGGGCCTTTATCGATGGTGAACTGTACATCTACGTGGTCGATACCTCCGGTGTGATGCTCGCCAGCGGCGGGCCTTCCGCTTCGCTGGTCGGCAAGCCGGTGTTAAGTGTCCTGGATGTCGATCTCAAGGAGGCATTCGAGCATGCCATTGCACAGCCTGACGATGGCATTGTGCGTAGCGCCGAATACCGCTGGTGGAACTGGCAACACGCCAAGGTCGAGCGCAAACGCGTGTTCTATCAGCGCGTCAAGGATCGGTTGATCGTCGTGGGTTACTACATGCCACGGTCCTCCCCCGAACAGGCCCAACAGCTGCTTGGGCAGATTTCGCGACAAGTTGCCAACGACGCGAAAACCACCTTCGGGCTCATTAACCAGCACGATAAACAGTTCACCGAGGATGATCTGTATGCCTTTGTGGTGGATCTCAAGACCAAGCGGTTTGTCGCTCACGGTTTTTCGTCCCGGCTGATCGGCACCGACTTCAAGTCATTGCGCTCAGTCGATGGCAAGCCGATTGGCGAGGCCATCCTCAAACAGATGAGCGGCCATGAAACAGGTGAGATCGTTTATCTGTGGCGTAACCCGATTACCGGGCAAAACGAATACAAGAGAACTTTTCTGCAGCGGGTAAACGGGTTCGTCGTCGCCGTGGGTTGCTATGCAGTCAAGTGATCAAGACAGGTACGACTGGTACCCACTCTCAGGAGCGTGCGCATGACTGATTTGGTATTGCTGCATGGCGGCAACCACGGCTCCTGGTGTTGGGGGCCCTTTATTGAAGTATTAAACCAGCAGCCCGGATGCTTCGAGCGAGTGATTACCCTAGATATGCCAGGGTGCGGCACCAAGCGCGGGCGGGATGTTGTGTCCCTGCGGCTCGATGATGTGGTCGAGGAGCTTAATGAGGACCTGCGTGCACTCGGCGTGAACCAGGCCGTCCTGCTTGGGCATTCCATCGCGGGAGCCCTGCTGCCGATGATGGTACTGGCCGCTCCCCAACTGTATTCGCAGTTGGTGTACCTGGCTTGCGCATTGCCCAGTGAAGGCCAATCAATTCTGCAGCTGCTTGGCACCAGGCTGCATGGCGAAAGTCCGGACCATGTTGGCTGGCCGCTGGATCCTGCGCAAACCACCCCTCAGGCGCTGGCCGTGGCGATGTTCGGGCAAGATTTGAGTGAGCAAACCCTGGGTTGGTTGTTAAGTGAAGCGAGCCAGGACACGACGCCACTCTGTGTGGCGACAGACGCCATCAGCCGCGTGGGATATCCGGGCATCATTGCGGCGAGTTACATCATCACCCTGCGCGACAACATCCTGCCCGTCGACTGGCAGCGGCGGTTTGCGCAACGTGCCGACGCAGAGGTGGTTGTCGAGATCGATACAGCGCATGAGCCGTTCGTATCACACCCGCAGTTGCTTGCGGATGTCGTATGGGGCCTGGAGCGGCATGGGTGATGGGCGACATCGGTGTTTTAAGCCGTAGTAATGGCAAGGCTATCGGCAGCCACTGGTTGATCCTGTCCATTATCTGCTTCAACTTCATCTCGTACGTCTGCAGTGGCTTGCCACTTGCGGTGTTGCCGGGCTATGTCCTCAATGACCTGGGCCTGACCTCGATTTTTGCCGGCGTGGTGATCAGCTCGCAGTACCTGGCGACGCTCCTGGCTCGCCCGTTGGCCGGTGGCGTGGCTGATCGCCTGGGCGCCAAATACGCGGTGGTGTGTGGGCTCAGCGGCTTGATGTTGAGCGGCATCCTGACCGCACTTGCGCTCATCTTGCACACCCAACCCTGGTTGACCCTGACGCTCATACTGCTGGGCAGGCTGGTGTTGGGGGCGTCCACGGCCATGATCTCCACGCCTTGTTGCACCTGGGCCATTGGATTATGTGGTGCGCCTCGGGCAGCACAGGTCATGTCGTGGAACGGAATAGCGGCTTATGGTGGTACGGCAGTCGGAGCGCCGCTGGGCGTGCTGCTGCGTAATTCGTTAGGTATTGCCAGTGTCGGACTGTGCACCGTATTGCTTGGCCTGATGTTCCTGCTTTTGGCGCTGGGCAAGCGCCCGGCGCCCTTGATTTCAGGCGCCCGATTGGCATTTTATCGAGTTCTTTTCGCGGTCATGCCCAATGGCCTGGTCCTTGTGTGCAGTTCAGTAGGGTTTGGCGGCCTGACGGCATTCGTCGCACTGTACTTCGACAGCAACGGGTGGGACAACGCCGCCTACTGTTTGAGTGGGTTCGGTGCTGGTTTTATCGTTGCCCGCTTGTCGTCGCCCGGAATACTGCAGCGATACAGGGGCTACAAGGTGGTGGGCGGCTGCCTGCTTGTACAGACCTTGGGAATGCTGCTGATATGGCTGGCGCCATCTCCCGCACTGGCAATTGCTGGCGGTGCGCTGACCGGGATAGGGGTGTCATGGGTCTATCCGGGATTAGGGGTGGAAACACTGTCCAGCACTCCGGCGGCCAACCGTAATTCGGCGCTCAGTGCACTTTCTTTATTCTTTGATATCGCAGTGGGGCTGGCCGGCCCGGTGATGGGCCTGGTTGCTTCTGGCCTAGGCTATGCGGCGATATTTCTCTGTGCTGCGTTGATGTCGATGGGTGGGTTTGTTGCGGTGCTCTATTTGTGTAGGAATAAAAGGTAGGAGCGATAAGAGGTGCTGTTGCTACGGATGTCCGCCCCATGGCACAGCGGCTATACCCGACAGCGGCTATCAAAAAACGGTTACCAACGTGACCACTTGCAAGACCAACTAGTAATCGCTTGCCGCTGGAGGGTTGTTACGGCGGCATTCCGTTCCCGATTCCGAAAATCGACACGAGGTCATCTGGAGTGGTCCAGCTTTCGCGATGGACGTTGACTGGGCGGTGAGGGGCTCACGAGGGGCGAACTGTATCCCATACGATGCTCATGAATTGCCCTTTATTATTGTTGAAGTGGAGTGCTTTTAATGCCAACTTCGTGCGAAATTGGTTGTCGCTTTACGGTGATCGACACCTCAGTGACTTGCCTGCTTTCTTGTCGGTGAAGCTAGGGCCAAACATTCAGAACTAGCAGTCCGTCAGCATCGGGTTGCCTTGCGCAGACGGAATGATAGTCGTGAAATGGCCTTTCTCCGATCCTGATGACTGTGCCCGATTCGTTCGTGGAATGACGCAAAGATCCGCATCGACTCCATTCACCTCGATGTCGAGCGCATGAACATGAGCACTGACACTGCGGTGGCACGGATCGTGGCGGTCTTCGGTGTGGCGAAGCCGCCGTCTGTTCCCAGTCGGTTTAGCTGGAGGAAGAATCTCTCAATTCTGCGTTGCACCGACGTGCCCAGCGATCAAAATGCGTACCCTTCAGCAACCTGTATTAGTAATTGCTCAACCTGGTGAGTGCCTTGTTTGGTTGAGAGCATTGCTATTGGACTTTTCCCGGAAAAATGATCCTTAGGCTTCGAGAGCCACGAACTGGCTTTCTCTCTTCTACCAAAAAGTACTTCTGCCATAGCGGCGATGTAGGCATGTCGAAATAAGCGCTCACTCTCATCCACCGTGAGTCTCTGCCCGAGCGTCAACCTAGAGCTGAGTGTCTTGTAAGGGATGATCTGGTCGCGTTGTTGCGGGGGGATTTTGCCCTGCTCGCAAAAAATGTTGATCCGATCGGCTGAAAAGCCGGCATTGATCATCTCATGGATGTCCGAGTCTGAAGCGTCGATGGGGACATTGAGAAAATCTGACAACCGGTCCCGGAAGTCACGAAAAGAATTCTCGTTCAGCACTTCGGCAAGCATGGCGCACCTTCATGGTTGGATCTTTGCCACTTAGTATCTGGCACATCCGTATCGCATGAAAGCGCGCAAATTTTAACGGCCGCTGCCGCATGGTTCATTTAGAACTGGAGGAGGCAGGGAAGCGCCCAATCACTAGAGCGTTCGGTCGGGGAAAAAACGATAGGGATAGCTAAATTCATGTCGACGCATGCTTGTTGGCTCAGTCGCTTGCCGCCAAATCAGAAGCCAATTCGTGGAGAGACAGCGCCTCAGGCAAGAGAAATTGCGGCTCGCATTCCAATACGGTGGCTATGCGATATAGCTTTTCCACGGTGATGTTGACTTCACCGCGTTCAATACGCCCCATATAGCTACGATCGACACTGCAGGAAAGCGCCAAGGCATCTTGTGAAAATCCTTTGGCCTTCCGTTGTGTCCGTATTCTTTCGCCCAATGCCTTTGCAAGCTGATGCATAACCGCCTCGGTTCCCACTGAGGCGGCACTATCGTGCGTTTGCGGATGAATCAACCACGGATTATAATCCGCATTTTGATCGTTCCGCGAATTTCCCTTCCAGGTGCCTGCATGAAACCCGATTCATTTATCCTCGACAGGCGGCTTTACGACCTGTTTCAGCAGGAGCATCTACGCCAATTTACGACCCAGGAGCTGCGTGACGCGTACGCTACTCACCTGACGGGTATGACTTTTAACAGCAGCGACTTGCGTCGATATGTCTATGAGCAGATCCGACGCATGCTGCGTAGTGGATGGGTCATTCAGGATGAAAAACGACAAAAGCGAGGTCAGATCTATCACTGGCACGGTATTCCGGCGAACTTGCAGGTGGAGCTCGTCGATAATGGGTACGAGAGCAGTGCTAAGCCGATAAATAAACCGTTACATAAGCCCTTACAAAGCATTGATCCAGAGCAGTCAGGCCCAGATGTGATCGAGCACTTGGAGTCCATACTCAAAGAAATTCGCCTAGACTTCCTTTCTTCAATGGGAGAGGCGGAGCGGTATAAGCAGCTGCTCGACGAAATGCCGCATCTGAAAGACCAAGTCGAAGGCGAGTATCTGGAGGCTCGAGACCGAAGCTCTCGTCTTCTAGGGCATCTCCGGGCGGTCGAAAAGACGCTCAAGACAGTCACGTCCGCACGATGAAAGCATTGCCGAGAAAATGGCAGAGCCAATGCATTGAGATCGCGTTGGAACACTACACCTCAACGCCGCACTTCTTCTGTCAAGCCACCCCGGGGGCGGGGAAGACTCGGATGGCCGCAGAGCTTGCTCGGCGTTTGTTACAGCAGGGCAAGATTGATCTCGTGCTGTGTTTTGCTCCCTCGTGCCAAGTCGTCGAAGGTTTTCGCATTACGTTCTCTACAGTATTGGGGAGGCGATTGGATGGACTGATCGGTGCCATTGGAATCGCAAGTACCTATCAAGCCATGGAGCACCAGGATGAGGCTTTCTGGAGGCTTTTCGATGACTATCGCGTGTTTGCAATATTCGACGAAATCCATCACTGCTCAGGACACGATCCGCTTTTAAGCAATGCCTGGGGACAACAAATTCTTTTGAAGATGCAGGACCGTGCCGCCTTTACTTTGGCTCTATCGGGTACACCCTGGCGTTCCGATGACAGAGGCATTGCTCTGGCTCGTTACTCCAACCCGGAAGGCCGATTGATTTGCGACTATCGTTACGGCCTTAAAGAAGCCATTTCCGACGGGGTTTGTCGGTCACCACGCATTGTTCTGTTAGATAACCAGATGCTGAGGCTCAAAGAAGACTCTGCAAACGAGAGTACGATCAAGCTTTTTCCCAGCATCGCTAAGCTGCTGCGTGAGTCTCCGGTCTCATACGAGGATCTGATTTGTCATGAGGACGCGCTTCACCAGTTGCTTGACCTGGGGAGCAAGAAACTTGATGAAGTGCGGATGCTTAAACCGAATGCCGCGGGCTTGGTAGTTGCCACGAATATCGAGCATGCTCACCAAGTCGCCATGGCCCTGAAGGACAAGGGCGAAAGCTTCCAAGTCGTGACAACCAGAACCCCGGATGCGCAACAGGTAATCAATGGGTTCAAAAATAGCGACTGCCGGTGGATCGTTGCAGTGGGAATGATCAGTGAGGGGACCGATATTCCTCGGCTTCAAGTTTGCTGCTACCTCAGTCGAATCCGTACTGAACTGCATTATCGTCAGGTGCTGGGAAGAATCCTTCGACGTATGGGCGAGATTGATGATCAAGCTTGGTTATTCGTCCTGGCGGAGCCGACACTGAAGCGATTCTCTCAGCGTATCGCAGATGATTTGCCGGAAGATTTGGCTGTTGTGTGCGCTGTAGGTGCGCCTGCACCCCAGGCTTGTGCAATCGAAGGTGAGTTGGATTGCTCCGTGAACACGCTCAGTGGAGACCCAGGCAGCTCTACGCCTACTGCTACGGCGCAGAAATTTCTATCGGAGGTCGATTTGTCCCCTACATCGACTTTTCAAATAAGCTTTTCGAAGAATTATCGCCAGCAATTGCTGGCCGTTTTCTGATGTGTATTTTGTCCATTAAGAGACCATATCAGTGCTGGTTCAGCGTGGCCTGGGGTCCACCTATGTTGGAACTTGTGATCCATCTCTCCGCTGAGCTCGGTCAACAGCCACCCTTCTTTAGCACTGATGGAGGAGGGAGGTCGCTGATCGTGATCGGCGCGACAGCAAACCATTTTGCTCATCAAGAGCGTGGGGGGTGGTAATGAAAGGTAAGCGCAAAGCGAAAACATCGAAATGGGCCATGAAATTTCAATTTGAAACTGAGGCTCGGCGCTCAATGTTCGCTAGGTCTGAAAAAGCGTCAAATCGTTTTCTTGATGCTGCGCTGCATTTGGGTTCAGTCCACGAGCCGCTGGGCAGGCTAGCCGGGGCCCTATCCAACCCCCACTCAAAAAGTCCAGACCTGCCAGCGCTGCTTTCCTCCGTCATCAACATAGTTTGCAAGGCTGGCCAGCTTCTCGTAACAGAATGGCAGCGAGCAGACGGGCCAAGGGGGCAGGGGGACAAGGCAGTCGTTGATGTCGAAATTGAACAGCTTCTACGTCAGCGGTTGCTTGACCTGTTTTTCTGCGACTATTGGGGGGAGGAGACCGGCCATACCCTGACAGGAGATTCATGGTGCTGGGTAGTTGACCCCAATGATGGCACAAATGATTTTCTGAGAGGGCTGAAAGGCTCAGCTATATCAATCGGCCTTCTATACAAACACACACCAATCTTAGGTGTGGTCTACGCACCCGTTACCCTCGAAGGGGTTCCAGATTGCATCGCTTGGGCAGAAGGATTGTCCAATTTGCTACGCAATGGGAAATCCGTGGCCCTCAAGCTTCCGGGCATGATTTGGTCGAGTGATAGTCGCGTGATGGTCAGTTCAGCTGCCGTAAATAAGGCAGTAATAAATCGCCAGCTTTGCGCTCCAAGCAGTTTTGTCGCCATGCCCTCGATTGCCTACAGGCTTGCAAAAGTAGCCGCTGGCGATGGTGTGTGCGGTGTATCTGTATGCCAGGTATCTGCGCATGATGTTGTCGCGGGTCATGCGTTGCTTAAGGGAGCGGGCGGCGTTCTGCTCAATGAAAATGGCGAATCAATACGGTACGTGACGCAGGACAATATGCAAGTAGTATCACGACGCTGTTTTGGTGGCTTGGAAGCTGTGTGCCGAACATTGGCTGCTCGAGATTGGGATCGAATTTTCACAGATGATTAATTCGTTTTCCTGGAAAATTAGTCTGTCGCAGAAGCCAACAAACGATCCGCGTTAACCGTTTCGCACAATCAAGAGGTGTCCCGGCGATGTATAAATCCTTCAGCAAGAGTCAAGTTCCGCGCCGTATGTTTCCAGCCAACGATAATGTCTAATTGGTTTCGCGAAAAAATGGACCAATGCAGCCTCGTCCAGCGATGGTTTCGAGGAATAAATTGGTCTAGCAATATCGCCAATGATTTCCAGTGCAGGTGATAATCCTTACAATTCATCGAACTCCGGTATTATATCGTTTTCATACAATAATTTTAGATACCTAGCGTGTAATTGAAGTAAGCTGAGGTTTTCGGCGCGTAGTGTTTCAATCTCACCTTTCAATTTGGAATGTGCTACTAATAAATTCTTCCTAGACATCGAATTTCCCTTCGGCTTTGTTCCTGTTCTTATTAGGGTTTTAGCAGTCTCAAACTCTCTGTAAATTGCTCCTTCTTTTGTTTTGTATAGTGAGGTTCTTTCATATAAATAACCCGTTATGGCCTGAATGCTGGCGATAAAACTATTCCAATTCAGTTCGCCGTCTTTATTGATATCCCAGCTTTTGAGGATGTTAATAAATGTCGCGGCATCGTCTTCGGTAATTCTTCTGCGCTTCATTCAAAATCCTCATGCAACTGAGTTTTCAATGTTCTCAAAAAATCGCGCTCGTTGAGCTTAATACCCGGGAAGAGGAATATAATATTGTTATACATTTCATTGATGTGATCGGTTTTTAAGGTGCCATTCGTATTAATGCAGTAAGATGAAACTATACGGCCTACATTCCAGGAGGGTACATTTGATTTGCTGTAGTTCACGAAACCCGTATTGAGGGCGCTTTCTTTTATTCTGTTGAGGCTTTCAAAAAGTTTTTTATCAGAAAAAAGGTATGATTTTCTAAACGTAAATCCAGTTTTCTCCGAAAATTTTTTTAAAATAATATCCACGAAAGGAAGACCATCTTTGATTCCCCAGTCTTCCGCAAAAGCATTAAAAGATTCATGAATGTTAAAATATGTACTATGTTGTGAAGTCATTTTCCTCTCACAAATGACCCATCCATTGGCAGAAAGAAATATCATTCCCTTGGCATATAGATCCAATAACTTGTCTGAAAGAAGCTTCCGTGTTTTGAGATTTTTTTGAAGAGCCATAGGGGTTGTTTTTGCATATGGATATTTCTCCTGTATGTACTGTGTAACTTTAGAAAGAGATGGCGAGCCAAGAGATTCGAAGTGCCAGTTATCCAAAATGTGTGAAACTATGTATTCAGTATTCCAATACCATCTTGAAGAAGAATCTCGCTTGACTAAGTTGTTCTCTAGAAGTTGCTTGCTCATGATTTCGTAGGAGCGTGCCATTTCCTTATTGCACTTAATAAACTGATGCTTTATCTGTATGTCGTGTTTATCCTTGAAGGTCTCACAAACATTATCCCAAGTAGGAAGCCCTCTATCCACCGTCCAGGAAGTCATTAATGAATTGAACAAATCCACCGTCTCGCGATCAATGTCGCAATGTCCAATTCTGCCCCTTTCATACAAGTTTTGTTTCAGTTGCTTTGTGTTGTTATCGCGTAGGGCAAGTGCTTTTGAAACTATATTGTCTGTTTGTGTAGATGGCGGTAAGGCGCATAGCGCCTCACTGGAGATCATTGGGTCAGAACAAATATCTATTTGCTTTTTGTATCTGGAAATTTTTCTTTTATGGGAGTTCAGAAATTTTTCCGCACCAGGTTCTCCACTATTTACTGCTATTTGAGCGGCTTCAATAACAGGTGTTAATTTTGCGATCATTCTGTGCGCAACTGCCAATGATCTCTCATCACCTTTTTTAAAACAGTGTTCTGAGCAATCTATGCACTGAAATATATTGGGACAGGGTCCAGAATTGTAATCGTGCCGGCATAGACCTAGCTCGGTGACGTGAAGAGATCCAATAACATTCCTGAAAAAATCCTCCGTTGACACTCCCGTCGGCTTGTACTCATCTTCATATAACTCATCGAGAAAGCCTCCAAACTCAAATCCTGATCCGTTCGCATTCTCGTCGACTAGGTCAATTTTATCTGTGGGCGTACGATGATCGTATGAGCTGTTTTGTGCGTATTTCGCTCATCGTGACCGGTCATTTCGCTAACAACGTGACCGATTCCTGCCCCCCATTGCGCGGGGTCTAA
>NZ_JBYTEO010000013.1:0-115913 GCF_058791355.1 Pseudomonas sp. EB271-G4-1 | reverse complement strand
CACCGAGTGGTGGGGCAAAGCCTTTTGGTTCCTTTTTGGCGTTTGAAAAAGGGACTCGCCGTAAGGGCGAAACCATAAGCCGACGTTACCGCAGCAACGGATATCCCCCCAATCCAATTCTCAAATACATCCCAGCGGGCACTTTCGATCAGACGGTTGCGAGTCTGGCGATCCCGGCCTATGGTCCAGACACAACAATTTCAAGACCGGTGCGATGATTCGCCGCCGTCTTCTTGTCCATCCATGGTGCTAGCGCAACGAGGTGACGACATGCCCCAAGACTCCCGCCCCGCCGTACTCGAACTGATCGGCAACACGCCCCTGGTGCGCGTCAGCCGTTTCGATACCGGCCCGTGCACGCTGTTTCTCAAGCTCGAATCCCAGAACCCCGGCGGTTCGATCAAGGACCGCATCGGCCTTGCCATGATCGACGCCGCCGAACGCGACGGCCGCCTGCGACCCGGTGGCACCATCGTCGAAGCCACGGCCGGCAACACCGGCCTCGGCCTGGCACTGGTCGGCCGCGCCAAGGGTTATCGGGTGGTGCTGGTGGTGCCGGACAAGATGTCCACCGAGAAGGTCCTGCACCTCAAGGCCATGGGCGCCGAGGTGCATATCACCCGTTCCGATGTCGGCAAGGGCCATCCGGAGTACTACCAGGACGTTGCCGGACGCCTGGCCAGTGAAATCCCCGACGCCTTCTTCGCCGACCAGTTCAACAACCCGGCCAACCCACTGGCCCATGAGTGCAGTACCGCACCGGAGATCTGGGCGCAAACCCAGCATGATGTCGATGCCATCGTGGTCGGCGTGGGTTCAGCCGGCACGCTGACCGGGCTGACCCGGTTCTTCAGCCGTGTGCAACCGGAACTGGAAATGGTCCTGGCCGACCCGGTCGGCTCGGTGATGGCCGAATACAGCCGCAGCGGCACCCTTGGCACGCCGGGCTCCTGGGCCGTCGAAGGCATCGGCGAAGACTTCATTCCGTCGATTGCCGACCTGTCCAGCGTGCGCCACGCCTATTCGATCAGCGACGAGGAAAGCTTCGATCATGCCCGCCAGTTGCTGCGCGCCGAGGGCATTCTCGGCGGTTCGTCGACCGGCACCCTGTTGGCGGCGGCATTACGCTACTGCCGCGAGCAGACCCAACCGAAACGGGTGGTCAGCTTCGTCTGCGACACCGGTACGCGTTACTTGTCGAAGGTCTATAACGACCAGTGGATGAACGATCAGGGGCTGCTGAAAAGCAAGCAGTACGGCGACCTGCGCGACCTGATCGCGCGGCGCTTCGAGGACGGCCGGGTGATCAGCGTCGGCCCCGACGACACCCTGCTCACCGCGTTCCAGCGCATGCGCCTGGCGGATGTGTCGCAACTGCCGGTGCTGGTGAGCGGCAAGCAACTGGTCGGTGTGATCGACGAGTCCGACATCCTGCTGGGCGTGCATGAAGACGCTACGCACTTTCGCAAGACCGTCTCCAGCGCCATGACCGACAAATTGCAAACCCTGGCACCCGACGCCTCACTGGCGGATCTGGAGGCGGAACTGGGCCGTGGACTGGTGGCGATTATCCAGGATGCCTCAGGTTTTCATGGCCTGATCACCCGAACCGACATGCTCAATCACCTGCGGAGATCCCTGACATGAGTCAGCACGATGAAAATGCCCCGCCACGGGGCTTCGCCACCCGCGTGATCCATGCGGGGCAAACGCCGGACCCGTCGACCGGCGCGCTGATGCCGCCGATCTACGCCAACTCCACCTATCTGCAGCAGAGCCCTGGCGTGCACAAGGGGCTGGACTACGGGCGTTCGCACAATCCGACGCGCTGGGCGCTGGAACGCTGCGTGGCGGACCTCGAAGGCGGCACCCGGGGCTTTGCCTTCGCCTCGGGCCTGGCGACCATTTCCACGGTGCTGGAACTGCTCGACGCCGGCTCGCACATCGTCTCCGGAAATGACCTGTACGGCGGCACCTTCCGCCTGTTCGACAAGGTGCGCCAGCGCAGTGCCGGGCATCGCTTCAGCTTTGTCGACCTGACCGACCTCGCCGCCTTCGAGGCCGCCTTGCAGGACGACACACGCATGGTCATGGTCGAGACGCCGAGCAACCCCCTGCTGCGCCTCACCGACCTTGCCACCATCGCCCGCACCTGCCGCGACCGCGGCATCATCTGCGTGGCGGACAACACCTTTGCCAGCCCGTGGATACAACGCCCGCTGGAACTGGGCTTCGACATCGTGCTGCATTCGACCACCAAGTATCTCAATGGCCACTCCGACGTCATTGGCGGCATCGCCGTGGTCGGGCAGAACGCCGAGCTGGCCGAGCGCCTGGGCTTCCTGCAGAACGCGGTGGGCGCCATCGCCGGACCATTCGACGCCTTCCTCACCCTGCGCGGGGTCAAGACCCTGGCGTTGCGCATGGAGCGCCACTGCAGCAATGCGCTGGATCTGGCGCAATGGCTGGAACGTCAACCACAAGTCGCCCGCGTCTATTACCCCGGCCTGCCCTCGCACCCGCAACATGAGCTGGCGCGGCAGCAGATGCGCGGCTACGGCGGGATGATTTCCGTCGACTTGAACACTGACCTGGCCGGCTCCCGGCGCTTCCTGGAAAACGTGCACATTTTTGCCCTGGCTGAAAGCCTGGGCGGCGTGGAAAGCCTGATCGAACACCCGGCGATCATGACCCACGCGACCATCCCGGTGGAAACCCGCGCGCAGTTGGGCATCGGCGATGCGCTGGTGCGGTTGTCCGTGGGGGTTGAGGATATCGAAGACTTGCGTGCAGACTTGGCGCAGGCGTTAACCCGGATTTAAGGGGTATACAAATCTTGTAGGAGCCAGGCTTGCCGGCGAAGAACGATAACGCGGTGCGACAGATACACCGCGGCGTCTGGTTCGCCGGCAAGCCTGGCTCCTACGGTGGTACCCATTATTGGTCTAAATTTTTGCGGATAATCGACACATGTCCAACCTCGACACCTCCCTGCAAGACGCCGCCGCGCCCGATGGCGTGTGCTACGGCTGCGGCAGCAGCAACCCCCACGGGCTGCACATCAAGAGCTACTGGCATGAGGACGGCGTGCATGTCATGGCCGAGCACGTGCCCGATGCCAAATACTGCGGCTGGCCGGACCTGGTCTACGGCGGACTGATCGCCATGTTGGTCGACTGCCACTCCAACTGGGCGGTCATGGCTTATCACTACCGCGCGGAAAACCGCGAAGTGGCCAGCCTGCCGCGCATCAATTGCGTCACCGGCAACCTCGGCATCAAGTTCATCAAGCCGACGCCCATGGGCATCCCGCTCACTCTGCGGGCGCGGGTGGAAGGTGAAGTCGGACGCAAGACGCGGGTCATCTGCGAAGTCTTTGCCGGGGATGTGCTGACCGCGGTGGGCGACTCCATCTTCGTACGGGTCGATACCGCGCAACTGGCAGACACCGCGCACGGGCGGTAGGTGTTTATTGCCGCAGATCCCTGTGGAAGCCGCCAGCACTCGAAAAATGAGCGATACCCGCTAATCTCCATTTGCCGTTTTTCAACACAGGAGTTTGGCCATGAAGCTCAGACATTCACTGGCGGCGCTGTTGATTTGCGCCAGCCTGCTCGGCTGTGCCACCTCATCCAGGCAGAGTGTGTCGGTCACCCTGGATCCTACTCGGCAGAACACCGGTCAGATCGGCAATGTCACGTTGTCCGAGTGGGACCAACAAACTGGGCTGAGTTTCTTCATCAGTGGTGTACCAAGCGGTGCCGCCCTGCCCCTGCGTCTCTACAGCTTCATCAACAAGGGCAGCTGCCAGCAACCCGGCCCCGTCGCGTACGCCATGAATGACAAGGTCAACACCGAACGCCAGCCGATTCGCGGCTGGTCGTTTTCCAGAAGCGTCCCTGTGGCCCTGCCTGTCTTGCTGTCCGGTGACTATCACATCGTCGTGCGAACCGCAGCGACAGACGGCAACGTCGATATTTTCTGTGGGAACATCAAGCAACAAGGTCCGGCGAAGTAGGCGCTCGCACCTGCGGGCCTCACACCGGCGAAATCGTTGCGAGCACGCCGATCAGAATGGTCAACACCAGAAAACCACCGAGGAAAATCGCCATCTTGCCCATAGAGCCTCCAACATTTCGAAAGTGCGGTGCACCGCGGCTACCGCTGCGCAACTTGCCGTCATTGTGGGGCTCGAACTGATTGCATTACAGCGTCAGAAAGCGCTGAAAAATACGGATCAGATGATACAGATGGAACCAATGACCTGTAGGAGCGAGCACGCTCCGGGCGGCGTTCCGACGATGGTCGTCAACGATTACGCGGGAAGCCTGACACCCCGCGGCGATCTCAGGTTCATCGCGAGCATGCTCGCTCCTACAGTTACAGGGATTTATTGCAGGGGTTACAAAAAAGCCCACTGGCCATCCCTGGCTCAGTGGGCTTTTTGATCAAGCGCTCAGTTACAGCGCCATGTCCGCCGCAGCATTCTCTTTCGGTGCCTTGGCTTTTTCAGCCTCGACAGCCGGAGCCACAGCCTGGCCGATCGCAGGTGGTGGAGTCAGTTCCAGCACCTTGGCGGTGTAGGCCCATTCCTCGGCAACCTTTTCAGGGCTGGCGTTGAGCTGGGTGCCGTAGCTCGGCACGATTTGATGCAGTTTTTCCTGCCAGGCCGGGGTCGCGACCTTGTCCTTGAACACTTTCTGCAGCACGGTCAGCATGATCGGTGCGGCGGTCGAAGCGCCTGGGGACGCGCCCAGCAGGCCGGCGATGGTGCCGTCTTGCGAAGCGACGATTTCGGTGCCCAGTTTCAGTACGCCACCGGCAGCTTCATCACGCTTGATGATCTGCACGCGCTGGCCGGCTTGCCACAGGCGCCAGTCCTCGGCCTTGGCATTCGGGAAGTATTCCTTCAGGGCGTTGAGGCGGTCTTCGTCCGACAGCATCAGTTGACCGGCAAGGTACTCGACCAGCGGGTATTCCTTGATGCCGACCTTGGTCATTGGCCACACGTTATGCGTGGTGGTGGTGGTCAGCAGGTCCAGGTACGAACCCTCTTTCAGGAACTTGGTACTGAAGGTCGCGAATGGGCCAAACAGGATCACGCGCTTGCCATCCAGCACGCGGGTATCCAGGTGCGGAACCGACATCGGCGGTGCGCCAACCGAAGCCTTGCCGTAGGCCTTGGCCAGGTGTTGTTCGGCGATGGTCGGGTTCTCGGTCACCAGGAACGAGCCGCCCACCGGGAAGCCTGCGTATTCCTTGGCTTCAGGAATGCCGGACTTCTGCAGCAGGTGCAGGGCACCGCCGCCAGCGCCGATGAACACGAACTTGGCGTCGGTTTCGGATTTGCTGCCGTCTTTCAGGTTTTTGTAGCTGACGCGCCAGCTGCCGTCGGCGTTCTTGCTGATGTCCTGCACTTCACTGGACAGTTTCAGGTCGAATTTCGGCGTGGTCTGCAGGTGTGCAACGAACTGGCGGGTGATTTCGCCAAAGTTCACGTCGGTACCGATCGGAGACCAGGTGGCCGCGATTTTCTGGTTCGGGTCACGCCCTTCCATCATCAGCGGGACCCACTTCTTGATCACGGCCGGGTCTTCGGAGTACTGCATGCCGGCGAAGAGCGGGCTTGCCTGCAGGGCTTCGTAGCGCTTTTTCAGGAACTTGATGTTGTCATCGCCCCACACGAAGCTCATGTGCGGTGTGGAGTTGATGAACGAACGCGGGTTCTTCAGCACGCCTTGCTGGACCTGCCAGGCCCAGAACTGACGGGAGATCTGGAACGCTTCGTTGATTTCAACGGCCTTGGGAATCGAGACGTTGCCTTTCTCGTCTTCCGGGGTGTAGTTCAACTCGGCCAAGGCAGAGTGACCGGTACCGGCGTTGTTCCAGCCGTTGGAGCTTTCCTGGGCGACGCCGTCGAGGCGCTCGATCATTTCCATCGAGGTGCCGGGTTCCAGCTCATTGAGCCACACACCGAGGGTTGCGCTCATGATGCCGCCGCCGATCAACAGCACGTCGACTTTCTTGGCTTCTTCGGCCTGGGCTGTCGTCATCCCCAACGACAAGGCCAGCCCCAGCAGGGCCGTGTTCACTTTCTTAAACATCTGTAGCACCTATGATAAAACGCCATCCGCCCTTCCAACTGCGATCGCAGGCCGCTTGTCTCACGGCATTCAGGCAAGTCTGCCGCGGGTTCTCGTACATAACGGCTGCACATGACGGCTGGAAGGTGGGCACACAAGGCCGATTGACTGCATCGACCCCAGTTATATGTCCCTACTGAACTGACTTTTTATCTTTTTTGGCTTCAGCTACTTGAGCGACAGTGATTCTGCTCGCCCGCCTCAAGGGCAGGAAAACTGAATAGATCAAACCAAGTTGTTGCGAAGAATATCACGACAAGCCCAGCCCGCGCGTGATGGATGTAGGTGGCGACTATACTCACTGGTCATCAGTTGAGCATGTGGGAGCCGCCATGAGCGACAAAGACGATCTGCGCAAATATTCCTCCCAGGTAATCGACGGCGTGGAGGCTGCCCCCGCCCGTGCCATGCTGCGTGCCGTGGGCTTTACCGACGAAGACTTCAAGAAACCACAGATCGGCATCGCCTCCACCTGGGCGATGGTCACGCCGTGCAACATGCACATCGACAAACTCGCGATCGAAGCGGAAAAAGGCGCGAATGCCGCCGGCGCCAAGGGCGTCATTTTCAACACCATCACCATTTCCGACGGCATCGCCAATGGCACCGAAGGCATGAAATATTCACTGGTGTCCCGCGAGGTGATAGCCGACTCCATCGAGGTGGTGGTCGGTTGCGAAGGCTTCGACGGGCTGGTGACCGTGGGGGGTTGCGACAAGAACATGCCAGGCTGCCTGATCGGCATGGCGCGGCTCAACCGCCCTTCGATCTTCGTCTATGGCGGCACCATCCGCCCGGGCGCCGGCCACACCGACATCATTTCCGTGTTCGAAGCCGTGGGCCAGCACGCGCGCGGTGACATCAGCGAGATCCAGGTCAAGCAGATCGAGGAAGTGGCAATTCCCGGCCCCGGCTCCTGTGGCGGCATGTACACCGCCAACACCATGGCCTCGGCCATCGAGGCGCTGGGCATGAGCCTGCCCGGTTCGAGCTCCCAGGACGCCGTTGGCGGCGACAAGGCCTCGGACAGTTTCCGCGCCGGCCAGCAAGTGATGGAATTGCTCAAGCTGGACCTCAAGCCCCGGGACATCATGACCCGCAAGGCCTTCGAAAACGCCATTCGCGTGGTGATCGCCCTCGCCGGCTCGACCAACGCCGTGCTGCATCTGTTGGCCATGGCCAATGCCGTGGATGTCGAACTGACCCTGGATGACTTCGTCGAGCTGGGCAAGATTTCGCCGGTGGTGGCCGACCTGCGCCCCAGTGGCAAATACATGATGAGCGAGCTGGTGGCCATTGGCGGCATCCAGCCCTTGATGAAGCGCATGCTCGCCGCTGGCATGCTGCACGGCGATGTGATGACCGTGACCGGCAAGACCCTGGCGGAAAACCTCGAAAACGTGCCCGACTACCCCGCTGGCCAGGACGTGATCCTGCCTTTCGATCAGCCGATCAAGAAGGACTCGCACCTGGTGATCCTGCACGGCAACCTCGCGCCCACCGGTGCCGTGGCCAAGATCACCGGCAAGGAAGGCCTGCGCTTCGAAGGCACGGCCCGTGTGTACCACGGCGAGGAAGGCGCCCTGGCCGGCATCCTCAACGGCGAAGTGCAGGCGGGCGATGTGATCGTGATTCGCTACGAAGGGCCCAAGGGCGGGCCGGGCATGCGCGAAATGCTCTCGCCGACATCGGCGGTGATGGGCAAGGGTTTGGGCAAGGATGTGGCGCTGATCACCGACGGGCGTTTTTCCGGTGGCTCCCATGGTTTCGTGGTGGGGCATATCACACCCGAAGCGTTTGAAGGCGGCCCGATCGCGTTGATCGAAGATGGCGACCGGATCACCATCGATGCGCAAACCCGGCAGATCACCGTTGATGTGTCCGATACTCAACTGGCCGAGCGCAAGAGCCGTTGGGTACGGCCGGAATCGAAGTACAAGCGCGGGGTGCTGGCCAAGTATGCGAAGACCGTGTCGAGTGCTTCGGAGGGGGCGGTGACTGACAAGTACCTTTGAAACCTGGATTTGTGTTGTCTGATCTACCGCCTTCGCGAGCAGGCTCGCTCCCACATTTTCTAATGCATTCCATTGTGGGAGCGAGCCTGCTCGCGAAGGGGCCCTTAAAGGCAGTGCAAAATGAAAGGATGTATCAAAGGCGGAAGCGATCCACCGACTGCGACAGTTGCCCCGCCAGCGAAGACAACTCATCCGTCGTCAAAGCCGTCTGCCCGATCACCTTGCTGTTGCCTTCGGACATGCCGGCAATCATCTCCACCTGATGGGCGATTTCATTGCTGGCCAGGCTCTGCTCGCCGATGGTGCGGCTGATGTCGTTGACCAGTTGCGTAGTGCTAAGCGTGGCCTCGAGGATTTCGCGGATGGCACGCTCGACGTCGGCGGTCACGGCCATGCCCTTGTCGACCTGGGACACGCCCTCCTCCATGCTGATCACCGCTTCGCGGGTGCTTTGCTGGATGCGCGAGACCATGGCGGCGATTTCCTGGGTCGAAGCGCTGGTGCGGCCCGCCAGGCTGCGCACTTCATCGGCCACCACGGCAAAACCACGGCCCTGCTCCCCAGCGCGGGCGGCTTCGATGGCGGCGTTGAGCGCCAGCAGGTTGGTCTGGTCGGCGATGCCCTTGATCACCTGGATGATGCTGAAAATCCCTTCGGATTCCTTGTCCAGCGTGCGGATCACCTGTGCCGACTGCTGCGCCGAACGGGCGATGCCGTCCATGTCGCTGACCACCTGATGGATCACCCGCCCACCATCCTTGGCCAGCGCCTCGGCCTGGTTGGCCATGTCCAGCGCCCTTCCGGCATGCCGGGTGATTTCCTCGATGCTCGCGGTCATTTCGCTGGCAGCGGCGGCCATGGTGCTGGCGGCGGCGCTTTGTTGCTGGCTGCTGCCGGCCACTTCGTGGCAACCCTCGCTCAGGCGTGTGCTCATGCCGTTGACACCATGGGCGTTGCTGCGTACTGCTTCGATCATGTCGCGCAAATCACGCTGCATGGTCGCCAGGCTGCGAATCAGGGTGCTGGCTTCGTCCTTGCGCTCGGGTACTGCAATCGTTTCGCTCAGGTTGCCATGGGCGATGCGTTCGGCGATGCGACTGGCCGTTTGCAAGGGGTTCATGATGCTCAGGATCACCCAGCGTCCCTGGACGAGCAGCAACAACAGGCTGGCGAAAAGCACGGCGCCGAGGGCCAGGTTGGCGCTGCCGAGCGCTTGACGGGTCCCTGCACCGGTCTGTTGGGTGTTGTTTTCGATCAGCTCGCTGAGGGCCGCCATCTGGTCTTCCAGTTGGCTGAACACGCTGTTGAAGGCGCCCAGTTCTTTCTGCGCGGCCTCGGGGTTTTCCAGGGCGATGCCAACAATGCGCTCAGCCGCAGCGATGTAGGTGTCGAGGCTGGGCTTGATCTTGTTCAACGCGTCTTTGAGGGTGGCATTGACCGCCAGGTTCAGGTTGTCGCCGAGCACTTCGCGAAAGTGTGCCGCGTGCTCTTCGATGGACGTGCGCACTTCGGCCTTGCTGCTGGTACTTTTACCCAGCCCGACCAACATCGCGGACAACACGTCGGCACGTAGCGCGTCGTGCATCATGTCGGCTTCCATGTGGTTGCGCAGCACGGTCATGCCAACCTCGTTTTCCTGCACCGCATCCGCCATCCGGGCAGTCCCCAGGTAACCGACCAGGCCCATGATCAACGCGGTGAGCAACCCCGTCCCTATCAGCAGCAGCAAACGCAGTTTTATGGACACTCTGTGGTTCCTCTTTCTGGCACGTATGTCGATGGGCAAAACGGCCATCGCGAATGGCGTTTCAAGAGGTTATCGACGGGTCGCTGCGCGAATTGAAGGCTATCCCCACTGATTTCTGTTTTTGCGACATGCGGTAGGTAAAGCGGCTTTTTCTGCCGTATGTCGCAGTGAAACCAACAGCAGGCTCACCCATGCGCCAGCGACGGCGAGCGCCATGTCCTTTTGAGAATCCCAGGGGTCGTTTTGCGCGCCGACAAAGGCTTTTGCCGTGTCGTCGCCCAAGTAAGCCCCGCCAATCCATTCCACCAGTTCGTAGACGGCCGAGGTCGACAAAATGATGTTCAAGGCCATGAAGAACAGCCAGCGCCCGCGCAACGGTGTCAGCTGCAGCAGCACTTCGCGGATTGGCCAGGCCATCATTAGCCCGTAGCTCAAATGAACCAGCCGGTCGTAATGGTTACGCTGCAGGCCAAAGCTCTTGTCGAAGCTGACGCCGGTCAAGGCCGAACACCAACGATCGTAAGGCACCAGGGAATAGGTGTAATGGGCGCCTAGTTCATGAATGCACAAGAACACGAATACCAGCGTAAGGGAGGCCGCCGACAGGCGAAACTGGCGATAGAACACCACCAACGTCCCCACCAGCAGCAGCGCCAGCAGGTTTTCCAGCGCCCAATCCACCCGGCTACGTGGGGAATAGCCCAGCGCAATGACGACCAGCATGAACAGAATCAACAGCGTCAATTCGTATCGCGGATGTTCCCTGGGCTGCATCATGTGAGTTCCTCGACACCCGTGAATTCAAGATCCATAGGGACTTTTAACTTCGAGAGGAACCCTCGCCGCAGTTCGCTTTTTTCCTTTGACTCATGCTAGGTTGTACGATGACCGATGAGCAGCATTACCCGGTCGCTCCGATCACTCATAACAACAAGGAACCCTCATGAAAAAAGCAAAGGTGCTGATTGGTTTTCTGTGCCTGTTCTGCGGCTACGTCGCAGCCAGCCCGGCGGCCGCGGACAAGGACGTGGCAAAAGCCGTCGATCACTTGACCCAGGCAATGCTGCATAAGGACATTGCCGAGCTGAATGCGTTGACGGCCGAAAACCTCAGCTACGGCCATTCCAGCGGCAAAATCCAGGACAAGCAACAATTCATCGCCGATATCGAAACCGGCAAAAGCGCCTTCAAGACCCTTGAGATGCAGAACCAGACCATCACCGTCTCCGGCGATGTGGCGTTGGTTCGCCACCACTTTTCGGCCCAGGCTCTCAAGGGCTCCGAGGTGGTCCCGACGGAAATCGAGAACTTCCAGATCTGGCAGAAACAAAGCGGAAAATGGCTACTGGTAGGACGACAGGCGTTCAAGTTCTGATGTGGGGGTGACCCCGGAAAAAGGGGACGAATGGGCGTCTACCCGCCGATCCGTCCCCTTGGGTGTTGCGCTGGTGCCGACCCTGGTTTCAGTGCCCGCGAATGTAATGCTCGAACTGCCGAATCAGGTCGGCCTGCTCGATAATGGCTTGCTTGACCAGATCGCCGATCGACAGCAAACCGATCAGCTCGCCGTTTTCCACCACCGGCAGATGCCGCAAATGGCTGTCAGTCATGACCGCCATGCAATGCTCGATGCTCTGTTGGCTGTCGGCCGTGACCACCGGCGAGCTCATGATCGCCCGGACCGGCGTGCCCACTGACGAACGCCCCAGCAGCACCACCTTGCGCGCATAGTCACGCTCGCTGATCACCCCGACGACCTGGCCCTTTTCGATCACCGGCAACGCGCCCACGTTCTTTTCGGCCATTTTCTGCACGGCCTCCAACACCATGGCGTCGGGTGCGATGCTGTGCACCTGCTGATTTTCCACGACCTTGAGCTTGAGCAACTGTGCGGCTGTCTTCATGTTCGTCTCCTGATGTAAATGGCCTGCAACGTCAGGCCACTCCGACTTCCACCAACCCTTCGTTCAACCGCACTGGCCAGACCCGCAAGCGCTGTTGCGGGTACTCCAGGCAACTGCCATCCTCAAGACGAAAATGCTGCTTGTAGATCGGCGAGGCAACGACCAGGTCGCCCTTGATGCTGCCGACCAGTCCGCGGCCGATGACATTGGCCCCCGATTGCGGGTCGTGGTTGTCGATGGCATAGAGTTGTTTACCTTCCATGCCCGGCAGGTAGAACAGCGCCACCTGGGCACCGTCCAGCCACACCACCACACCGGAGTCATTGACCAGGTCCTGCTGGCTGCACACCGATTGCCAGACGACAGACGCAGGGGCTTCAACGCGTAGGGTATTGGACGGGTTCATCAGACACTCTCCTCGGTAACAGGGATCAGGTTGAGTTCAGCCGCCATGATCGGCCGGCGCTGGCCGCGCTCCTGGACAAAGTGGATGTCCGGATCCGGGCGTTTATCGTTGACGAAGGTCCGGAAGCGCTTGAGCTTTTCCGGGTCCTTGAGGGCATTGGCCCACTCGCATTCGTAGCGATTGACCACCAGTTGCATCTGCGACTCGAGCTCGGCGCCCAGGCCCAGGCTGTCGTGGATGATCACGTCCTTGAGGTAATCCAGGCCGCCTTCCAGGCTTTCGCGCCAGACCGAGGTGCGCTGCAGCTTGTCGGCGGTACGGATGTAGAACATCAGGAAGCGGTCGATGTAGCGGATCAGGGTCGCGTCATCGAGGTCGGTGGCGAACAGCTCGGCATGGCGCGGGCGCATGCCGCCGTTACCGGCGATGTAGAGGTTCCACCCCTTCTCGGTGGCGATCACGCCGACGTCCTTGCTTTGCGCCTCGGCGCACTCACGGGTGCAACCGGACACCGCGAACTTGAGCTTGTGCGGCGAACGCAGGCCCTTGTAGCGATCCTCAATGGTCAGTGCCATTTGCACGCTGTCCTGCACGCCATAGCGGCACCAGGTGCTGCCGACACAGGACTTCACCGTGCGAGTCGACTTGCCGTAGGCGTGACCGGTTTCGAAGCCCGCTTCAATCAGTTCGCCCCAGATGTCCGGCAACTGGTGCAACTGGGCGCCGAACAGGTCGATGCGCTGGCCGCCGGTAATCTTGGTGTAGAGGTCATACTTTTTCGCCACCACGCCGATGGCAATCAGCTTGTCGGCAGTAATCTCGCCACCGGGAATGCGTGGCACGACCGAATAGGTGCCGTTCTTCTGCATGTTGGCCATGAAGGTGTCGTTGGTGTCCTGCAGCGGCACCAGCGACGGGTCCATGATCGGCTGGTTCCAGCACGACGCCAGGATCGAGCCCACCGCCGGCTTGCACACGTCGCAACCGGTGTGGCCACGGCCATGCTTGGCCAGCAATTCTTCGAAGCTGATCACCCCTTCTACCCGTACCAGCGCATACAGCTCCTGGCGAGTGTAGGCGAAGTGTTCGCACAGGCTCTTGTCGACGCTGACCCCACGGGCAATCAGCTCATGTTCGAAGACTTGCTTGAGCAACCCGGCGCAACCGCCGCAGCCGGTGCAGGCCTTGGTCTGCGACTTGAGCAGGCCAAGGTCGGTGCAACCGCCGTCGATGGCCGAGCAGATGGCGCCCTTGGTCACGTTGTGGCACGAGCAAACCGTGGCCGTTTCCGGCAAGGCGCCAGGCCCCAGGGTTGGTGCACCTTCGGACGACGGCAGGATCAACGCGGCGGGTTCGGCCGGCAAGGCGATCGCGTTCTGCATGTATTGCAACAGCGTGTCGTAATAGCTGTTGTCGCCGATCAGCACTGCACCGAGCACGTGTTTGCCGCTGGCATCCACCACCAGGCGGCGATAGCTGGCCGTGGTTTCGTCGATGAACTGATAGCTGCGCGCGCCAGGCGTATTGGCGTGGGCGTCGCCGATGGAGCCAACGTCGACGCCCAGCAGCTTGAGCTTGGTCGACATGTCGGCACCCTGGAACGGCTCGGCGGCATCGTCACACAGGCGCGCGGCGACACTGCGGGCCATCTGGTAACCCGGCGCGACCAGGCCGAACAGGCTGCCGTTCCAGGACGCGCATTCACCGATGGCGTAGATGTTCGGGTCACAGCTCAGGCAGGTGTCATCGATCACCACGCCACCGCGCGGGCCGATCTCCAGCGCGCATTGCCGGGCCAGCGCATCCTGGGCGCGGATACCGGCGGAGAACACGATCAGGTCGGTTTCGAGGAATTCGTCGTTGGCGAAGTTCATCCGGTAGCGGTACTGCTCGCCAGCGCTGATCGATTGCGTGGCGCGGGACAGGTGCACGCCGACGCCAAGGCGCTCGATCTGCGCCTTGAGCGCCAGGCCACCCAGATCATCCAGTTGCACCGGCATCAGGCGCGGGGCAAATTCCACCACGTGCGCTTCGAGCCCCAGGCTTTTCAGGGCGTTGGCGGCTTCAAGGCCCAGCAAGCCACCGCCGACCACCACACCGCGCCGGGCATTGGCCGCCGCGGCACGAATGGCATCGAGGTCTTCCAGGGTGCGATAGACCAGGCGCGAATCGCCTTCGGCGCCTTCGATCGGCGGCACGAACGGATAGGAGCCGGTGGCCAGGACCAGCTTGTCGTAGGCCACGCAACCTTGAGCGGTGATCACCTGGCGCCGGGCGCGGTCGATTTCCAGCACCGGTATCCCCAGGTGCAACGTGACGCCTTGGGTCTCGTACAGCGCCGCGTCACTGAGTGCCAGCGACTCGGCGTCGCGACCGGAAAAGTACTCGGACAGATGCACGCGGTCGTAGGCACGCATTGGTTCTTCGCTGAAGACATGCAGCCGATAGCGGTCAAGGGCGCCACGTTCGATCAACTGCTCGACACAATGATGCCCGACCATGCCATTGCCGATCACGACCAGCGTTTGCTGTTTGTTCAAAGTGGCTACATTGGAATTCATAAACGACACCTGCCCTAAGCCCATCACGGTGAAAAAAAGCAAAAAAAAACGCCTGAAACCTTGCGGTTCCAGGCGTCTTTGCCTGTTCTTTTGCGGTGTTGAAAACCAGACGGCCATGCCTGATCCACCGATGTTGCCCACGACCTGTGCGGCCAGTCGATCGTCGTTGACCGAGAGGGCTGCCCATCTTTTTCAGAGGGGCTTGATGGGGTTTATGCAGGGTTTGTGCCAGCCGAACGCAAGAAGACATCATGGTGGTGCAGACGTGAGTGTTTAGTCCTTGCTGGCCGCCAGATTGGCAGGTTTTTGGCGAAATGAATGGTGCTGCCAGTGGTAAATGTCGCAGAGAAAAATGCATCGGCAACCCGCTTCGCACTGGTGCACGCTTTCGGTCACCGCGCTTTAAAAGTGCGCAAAACCTGTAGGAGCGAGCATGCTCGCGATGAACCTGAGAGCGCCGAGGGGTGTCAGGTGCCCAGCGGCCGCCTCGTCGTTGCGTTGGCTTTTGATTTTCTTACCCCCTCACGCCATGAGCCTGTCCGTCAACCTGTGACGATTGCCATCGGCGCTTCTACCAACGTTGATCCATGATGCGTCGAAGCCTGTGGGCGATGTTGTTGGAGTACATATCCATTGCTGCGGTAACGGCCGCTTATGGTTTCGCCCTTACGGCGACTCCCTTTTTCAAACGCCAAAAAGGAAGCAAAAGGCTTTGCCCCACCACTCGGTGCCTCGCTGGGGCTCGGCATGCCCTCTCTCCGGCATTGCTCCGTGGGTCGCCGCGATGGGCCATCCCTGGCCCAGCGCGGCTAAACCGGCGTCCTGCCGGTTTCCCCACTGCGCAATGCCTGCGTTCGGCCATCGTGGTTAACGGGGCACCCAGATCAAAAGCCAAAGCGAGGCGGCCTGACAGCCGACCTGATTTCAAGTGAGCACGTACCCCTGTAGGAGCGAGCCTGCTCGCGATGGACGTCAACGATAACCCGCCCTGTCTGGATGAACGCGCCGCCTGGAAGTCCATCGCCAGCAGGCTGGCTCCCACAATGGGATCGCGGACAGACCTGCAATCAGGTCGGCTGTCAGGCCGCCTCGCTTTTGCGTTTGATCTTGATCTGGCTTTTGATTTTCTTGCCCCCTCGAGAGGCCGAGTGGAGGTTCTGCGCAGTGGGTAAACCGGCATGGATGCCGGTTTAGCCGCGCTGGGCCAAGGATGGCCCATCGCGGCGACCCACGGAGCAGGACCGGAGCGAGGGTATGCCGAGCCCTAGCGAGGCACCGAACGCCAGGGGCAAGAGCCCTTGGTTACTTGGGGCCGGGCGGCGTTCCGTTCTTCCAAGTGACTCGCTGTAAGAGCGAAACCCTAGGTGGCCGTTACCGCAGGAATGGATATGTACTCCGTCAACAAACAATAGGTCGGCTGTCAGGACGCCTTCGCTGGCAAACCAGCTCCCACAGTGGGTCGGGCCCGTAAGCGGGGTAGTTTTCAGCGTCAGCAACACCGCGTATTACATTTCCCGCGCCCAAAACGGGCGTCCTGACGCTCACGGAAAAACGCCTCGTAGGTCATCACCGGCTCGCCCGGATGGCTGATCGCCCTCTGTGCGACATAGTTGTCGTAATCGGGAACGCCCACCATCAAACGCGCGCTCTGGCTAAGGAAACTGGCGGCTTGCTGCAATTTGCGGATCATGGCAGTGCTCTCGATGAGATTTGGACAGCCCGATATAACCCCACTGATGTATCTGCAATGTGTCCGCTTCCCGGCCAATTGTATTTTCATGTATTCAAGCCCCCGCGACCTTTTGGCGCATGACCGGCTGGCCATCGATTGACCGCCAACGGGCAACAGTTTGTTAACATCCCTGCGCTTTTTTTCGCCTGATCCGTCAGGCACTGTGTTTTCTCTGTTGCACACAGGAAGCTTTTTTCCATGAGTACGTTGTATTCCCGCCGCACAGTCCTGCAAGGCATGAGCCTGTTGAGCCTCGGCCTGCTCGCCGGCTGCGATGACAGCAGCAAGCTGTCGTTCAAATACGGCAAGGACCTGAGCGACAAGATCATGGGCCGCTCCTTCAAGCTCAAGGACACCGAGGGCGAAACCCGGATGCTCGGCAGCTACCAGGGCATGATGCCGATGATCTTCTTCGGCTTCACCCAATGCCCGGCGGTCTGCCCGACCACGCTGGCCCGCGCCGCCCAGGCGAAAAAACTGATGGGCCGCGATGGCGAGCGCCTGCAAGTGATCTTCATCACCCTGGACCCTGAGCGCGATACACCCGAGTTGCTCGACAAATACGTAAAGGCCTTCGACCCGAGTTTCGAGGCGCTGTACGGCACCCTGGAAGAAACCGCCGCCACCGCCAAGGAGTTCGGCGTATTCTTCGAGAAAGTCCCAAGCGGCGATACCTACACCCTGTCCCATACCGCGACCAGCTTCGTGTTCGACTCCCGTGGCAATTTGCGCCTCGGCCTGTCCGCGTCCCTTACCGCTCAAGAGTGCGCAGAAGACCTGCTCACCGTCATGGAGGTTTGCTGATGACTTCGTTTTGCGCACCACGTATCAAGCAGCTTGTACTGGGAATGGCCCTGATCGGCATGGCGTGGCAGGTGTCCGCGCAAACCCGGGTCAGCGATGCCTGGGTCAGGGCGACGGTGGCCGGTCAGCCTTCGAGCGGCGCCTTCATGACCTTGCAGGCCGACAGCGACAGCAAGCTGCTCAGCGTGCAATCGCCCGTGGCGAAGACGGTGCAGGTTCACCAGTCGAGCATGAAGGACGATGTGATGAGCATGCAGCAGGTCGAGTCCGTGGCATTGCCGGCCGGCAAGCCGGTGAGCTTCGATCCCCATGGCTACCACGTCATGCTCATGGACCTGACGGGCCAGATCAAGGAAGGCGATAGCGTGCCACTGACCCTGACCGTGGAAAACGCCAAGGGCGAGAAAGAAACGATCCAGGTGAACGCGCCGGCTAAGGCACTGAATACGATGGATCATGGCAATATGGATCACAGCAAGATGCATTGAGGGTCTGACGGCCTCCGCCATGGAGGCCGCTCTTTGATGGGAGGTGCGTACTGATGACGACGAACACCGAAACCGCCATCCTCGCTGGCGGCTGCTTCTGGGGCATGCAGGATTTGTTTCGACGCTACCCGGGGGTGATCTCCACGCGTGTCGGTTACTCGGGGGGCGATGTACCCAATGCCACCTATCGCAACCATGGCACCCACGCCGAAGCGATCGAAATCGTCTTCGACCCGGAGCAGATCAGCTATCGCCAGATCCTCGAGTTTTTCTTCCAGATCCATGACCCGAGCACCAGAAACCGCCAGGGCAATGACTTGGGGACGAGCTATCGTTCGGCACTATTTTACCTGGATGACGAGCAGAAACGCATCGCCGAAGACACCGTGGCCGACGTTGACGCCTCCGGCCTCTGGCCCGGCAAGGTGGTCACGGAAATAGCCCCCGCCGGGCCGTTCTGGGAAGCGGAGCCCGAGCATCAGGATTACCTCGAGCATTACCCCAACGGTTACACCTGCCACTTCATACGACCGAACTGGACACTGCCCAGACGTAAATAATGAATCAAGACAGATAACTGCGTTGTACGCAGACCCGTCGATCAATGGCCTGGCGCAACCGTTCACTGTGTTCATCCCACACTTGGGGATCGACTTTGGGTGAACGCATCAGCTCGAGCATGGCCGACAGTGCCGCCGTGTATTCGGCCTGGGCATCGTCGGCCATGATTTTCAAGCGCTCGTACTTGCTCATCTCCAGACGACGCAAGGCCAATACCGTTTCGTCAGTGATGACCGTGCTCAAGGTCAATTGTGCTCGATGGGGCGCGATGAACGGCTGGGTCTCCAGGAGAATCGCCCTGGCCCGCTGACCACCCCACTGCAGCGCCAGCGCAAACGGCTCGCGCAGGCTGCGGTCATGAAATTCTTCGCAAATCGATGAACCATTGGCGGCGTAGATCCCGATGAATACCTGGGTCATGCCCTGCAGGGTAATGCGCGCCTGGACCTCGATTTGCCTGCCGTCGCCCAGTACGTCTTCGTAGCTTTTGACGGGCAGGCGTTTATTGAGCCAAAGCCAGAATTGTGCGCCTCTATGTCGCATCCACTGCCCTCCCCGGACCGATTCCCGAGTAAGGCACAGGATGGTGCTGTTCGCCATGCCAGTGGTCGGCTGATGTGGCAAATAGCTATCAAGCCGACGTCGCCCTTGCCCGCCCCCTTTCAGCTGCCTTGTGGGAAGGAACTGAGCGGTGCCCGACAGCAATCGAAGACGCCTTGAAAGATTCCGCCTATCGGCTACAAATACTCCAGCTATTAGCCGTCTGCCCAAGGGCGGTCTAGCCTTATCTAACGCCGGTGCCGTCTGGCCGGTCGAGACCTGATAAGAAGATAAAGCGGGAGTCAGAAACCGACTAGGCATACCGTGGGTCTTCCCGTTGGCAATTCGCTTGCCAGTGCCGGAGATGCCCATTTGGCCACGATGATCAGTTGATCGACTTGCTGGGCCAACAGCCTGAGTCATTGATTTCACTCACCGCCATCGTGCCCGAAACGGAACGATGGCTGAATGAACACGACCAAAGGTAGCTCACAGATGGGAACTGAAACGAAATGCCCGTTCAATCATGCCGCTGGTGGTGGCACCACGAACCGCGATTGGTGGCCGAACCAGCTGAATCTGAAGATCCTGCACCAGCACTCGTCCCTGTCCTCCCCCGCGGACGAGGGCTTCAACTACGCCGAGGCGTTCAAGGCCCTGGATTTTGCCGCGCTCAAGCGTGACCTGACCGCGTTGATGACTGACTCTCAAGACTGGTGGCCTGCGGACTTCGGACATTACGGACCGCTGTTCGTGCGCATGTCCTGGCACGCCGCGGGCACCTACCGTACAGGCGATGGCCGAGGCGGCGCCGGCTCTGGCCAGCAACGCTTTGCGCCGCTCAACAGTTGGCCCGACAACGTCAGCCTGGACAAGGCCCGCCGCCTGCTGTGGCCGATCAAGCAAAAGTACGGCAACAACATTTCCTGGGCCGACCTGATCGTCCTGACCGGTAACGTCGCACTCGAAACCATGGGCTTCAAGACCTTCGGCTTTTCCGGTGGCCGGCCTGACGTCTGGGAACCGGACGAGGATGTCTACTGGGGCTCGGAAAACAAATGGCTGGGGGGCGACGTACGCTACGACAAGGCGCAAAAAGCCATGCAGGAGCCCGGCGAAGGCCCACTTGTCGCTGAGCCCGGGGAAAATGAGGAGAGCCGTACCGAGCAAGGACGCAATCTG
Source organism: Pseudomonas sp. EB271-G4-1 (assembly GCF_058791355.1). NCBI lineage: Bacteria > Pseudomonadati > Pseudomonadota > Gammaproteobacteria > Pseudomonadales > Pseudomonadaceae > Pseudomonas > Pseudomonas sp. EB271-G4-1. The sequence continues at coordinate 95,830 of NZ_JBYTEO010000013.1, read as the reverse complement.
GAGAACCCGCTGGCGGCCGTGCAAATGGGCCTGATCTATGTCAACCCGGAAGGTCCGGAAGGCAACCCGGACCCGGTAGCCGCCGGCAAGGATATCCGCGAGACGTTCGGCCGCATGGCCATGAATGACGAGGAAACCGTGGCGCTGATTGCCGGCGGTCACGCATTCGGCAAGACCCACGGCGCTGGCCCTGCCGACAATGTCGGTGCCGAACCCGAAGCCGCTGGCCTCGAAATGCAAGGGCTGGGCTGGAAGAACAGCTTTGGCACCGGCAAAGGCCCCGACACCATCACCAGTGGCCTGGAAGTGACCTGGACCACCACGCCGACAAAATGGAGCAACAACTTCCTGGAGAACGTATTCGGTTTCGAATGGGAACTGACCAAGAGCCCGGCAGGCGCCCATCAGTGGACGCCGAAGAACGGTGCTGGCGCCGGGATCATTCCTGACGCGCACGATCCAACCAAGCGTCGCAACCCGACCATGCTGACCACGGACCTGGCGCTGCGCTTCGACCCGATCTATGAGCCGATTGCACGGCGCTTTCTGCAGAACCCCGATCAACTGGCCGACGCGTTCGCCCGTGCCTGGTACAAGCTGCTGCACCGCGACATGGGCCCGCTCTCGCGCTACCTTGGCCCGGAAATGCCCAATGAAGAACTGCTGTGGCAGGACCCGATACCTGCAGTCGATCATCCGTTGGTAAACGACAGCGACGTCGCGGCCCTGAAAAGCGAACTGCTGGCCTCGGGTCTGTCGGTCTCGCAACTGGTCTCGACGGCCTGGGCCGCGGCGTCCAGCTTCCGCGGTTCGGACAAACGCGGCGGTGCCAATGGCGGGCGCTTGCGCCTGGCTCCACAAAAGTTCTGGCAGGCCAACCAGCCCGAGCAACTGGCGGGGATACTTTCAAAACTGGAGAGTATCCAGCAGGAATTCAACGCCGGTGGCAAGAAGATCTCCCTGGCCGACCTGATCGTGCTCGCCGGTTGTGCAGGCGTTGAACAGGCTGCTAAAAATGCCGGACACACGATCACGGTGCCTTTCTCGCCGGGGCGCACAGACGCTTCCCAGGAGCAGACCGATGTCGAATCCTTCGGTTTTCTCGAACCGATTGCCGATGGCTTCCGCAATTACCTCAAGGGGCGATACCGCGTATCGGCAGAGTCGCTGTTGATCGACAAGGCACAGTTGCTGACCCTCACAGCGCCGGAAATGACCGTGTTGATTGGCGGCATGCGCGTGCTCAACACCAACGTCGGGCAGACTTCCCACGGCGTCTTCACCACTCGGCCCGAGGCACTGACCACCGATTTCTTCACCAACCTGCTGGACATGGGCGTGGAGTGGAAACCGGTGTCGGACGCCCAGGAAGAGTTTGAAGCAAGCGATCGCAAGACCGGCCAGAAAAAGTGGACGGGGACGCGAGTCGACCTGGTCTTCGGCTCCAACTCGCAATTGCGCGCGCTGTCGGAGTTCTATGCCAGCAACGGCGAGGAAAAGTTCGTGAAGGACTTTGTGGCGGCCTGGACCAAGGTGATGAACCTGGACCGCTTCGACTTGAGGTGAGCAGCCCCGTAGGGTGAGTTGACGAGCGCGCAGCCTTGACTGCGCGCTCGACGGGCACTCAGTGGGGTGCGCGATGGATGGTCTTGAGCAGGTCTTCGGGGCTGATGTGCCCGACGACCTGCTGCACACTGCCCGGTTGCGGCAGATCGAGGATATGCCCCTTCATCTTGCCGATCACGTGCATCTCGCACGGCTTGCAGTCGAATTTCAACGTCAGCACTTCGTCGCCGTGGATCAACTGCATCGGGGCGACCTTGGTGCGCACGCCCGTCACGCCCTTGGCCTGCTTGGGGCACAGGTTGAAGGAGAACCGCAGGCAGTGCTTGGTGATCATCACCGGGACTTCGCCGGTTTCTTCATGGGCCTCGTAGGCCGCATCGATCAGCTTGACCCCGTGACGGTGATAGAAGTCGCGGGCCTTCTGGTTGTAGACGTTGGCCAGGAACGACAGGTGCGACTCCGGATACACCGGCGGCGGGCTGGTCTCGGCCTTGCGGCCACCCCGTGGATGGGCCTGGATGCGTGCATCGGTCAACACCTCGATCACTTCGCGACGCAAGGCCTTGAGCTGCGAGTTGGGAATGAAGTACGCCCGCGGTGCATCCAGCTTGATGTCGGTGGCGTGGTATTCGGTGGTGCCCAATTGACCCAGCAGGTCATGCAGTTGCTCAAGGGCCTGCTGCGGCTTGTTGGCCACACCGAATGGCCCGTCCAGGGCAACGCTGGCGCTGACGCCCTCTTCGCTGGTGGCGGTCAGTTCCAGGCGTTCCTCGCGCAAGCGGGCGACCCAGGACAGACCGATCCGGCGCTCGGCCGAGGTTTTTTGCAGCGCTTGGGCCCAGTTGTGATCCAGGTTGCGACTCAGCGGGTGATTCGGGCGCAACTGGTGCAAGCCCTTGGGCATCTCGTTGGGCTCGACGCGGTAGCGATAGCGCTTCTCGCCGTCTTCTTCGAACTCGCCTTTAGCTTCTGCGATGTTGGTCCGCCAACCCACCACTTCACGCTTGACCAGTACGTTGAGGCCGTCACCGTTGGACAGCGGCTCGTGGGTGACCACCAGCAGATCGCGCTTGCCGACTTTTTCCACCACGCCCACGGGCAGGCCGGTGAAGGTCGGCGAGTCGAACGCGCCGATGTCGATCTTGCGTTCGCTGACGAAGTAGTCGGTACTGCCTCGGTGGAAGGTCTTGTCCGGATCGGGCAGGAAGAAATGCGCGGTGCGGCCGCTGGACGCGCGGGCCAGGTCCGGACGGTCTTCGAGCACGGCGTCCAGGCGCTGGCGGTAGTAGGCGGTGATGTTCTTCACGTAGCCCATGTCCTTGTAACGCCCTTCGATCTTGAACGAGCGCACGCCAGCTTCCACCAGTGCACGAATGTTGGCGCTCTGGTTGTTGTCCTTCATGGACAGCAGGTGTTTCTCGTAGGCGATCACCCCGCCCTTCTCGTCCTTGAGGGTGTACGGCAGGCGGCAGGCCTGGGAGCAGTCACCGCGGTTGGCGCTGCGGCCGGTCTGCGCGTGGGAAATATTGCACTGGCCGGAAAACGCCACGCACAACGCACCGTGGATAAAGAACTCGATCGCCGCCTCTGTTTCATCGGCAATGGCGCGGATCTCTTGCAGGTTCAGCTCGCGGGCCAGTACCAGTTGCGAAAAGCCGGCCTGGTCGAGGAACTTCGCCCGCTCCAGGGTACGGATATCGGTCTGGGTGCTGGCGTGCAGCTCGATCGGCGGGATGTCCAGCTCCATCACACCCAGGTCCTGGACGATCAGCGCGTCGACACCGGCGTCGTACAGTTGATGGATCAACTGGCGGGCCGGCTCCAGCTCGTTGTCGTGCAGGATCGTATTGATCGTGGTGAACACCCGGGCGTGGTAGCGATGGGCGAACTCCACCAGCGCGGCGATATCGCTCACCTCGTTGCAGGCGTTGTGGCGCGCGCCGAAACTCGGGCCACCGAGGTAAACGGCGTCGGCGCCATGCAGGATCGCCTCACGGGCGATGGCCACGTCACGGGCGGGGCTGAGCAATTCCAGGTGATGTTTGGGCAGGGACATATATTTTTTAGTCAGGCTGTCACGGTCGAGGCGCGCATTGTAGCGGTGAAATGAGCGCGGGGCACCCGTGTACTGCCAGGTGGCTCTCGGATGTACTTGATCTACTATGCCCTATTCTTCCGGTGTACATATCCATTCCTGCGGTAACGGCCACTTATGGTTTCGCTTTTACAGCGAGTCACTTGGAAAAACGGAACGCCGCCCGGCCTGTAGGAGCGAGCATGCTCGCGATAGTCGTCAACGATGACGCGGGGAGCCTGACTCCCCGTGGTGCCCTCAGGCTTTTCGCGAGCATGCTCGCTCCTACAGGGCCCGCCGCGATGGGCAGAACCGGAACGAAGCCTCTCGACGGGGCAAGAAAATCAAAAGCCAAAGCAACAGCAACAGCAACAGCAACAGCAACAGCAACAGCAACAGCAACAGCAAGGCGGCCTTAAAGCCGACCTGATTCCAGGTCTGTCCGCGATGTGATCGTTCCCACGCTCTGCGTGGGAATGCCGCCAGGGACGCTCCGCGTTCCACTGACGACGCAAGGCTTGAGTCCTGCGCACATGTGACGCGGAGCGTCACGGGATGCATTCCCACGCAGAGCGTGGGAACGATCATTGGGGGTAACCGGAAAAATCAGGTCGGCTTTAAGGCCGCCTCGCTTTGGCTTTTGATCTGGGTACCCCGTTAACCACGATGGCCGAACGCAGGCATTGCGCAGTGGGGAAACCGGCAGGACGCCGGTTTAGCCGCGCTGGGCCAGGGACGGCCCATCGCGGCGACCCACGGAGCAATGCCGGAGTGAGGGCATGCCGAGCCTAAGCGAGGCACCGAGTGGTGGGGCAAGACCTTTTGGTTCCTTTTGGGGCGTTTGCCAAAAGGGACTCGCCGTAAGGGCGAAACCATAGGTGGCCGTTACCGCAGCAATGGATATGTACCCAATTAAACCGCGTCATCGTTCTTCGCCGGCAAGCCTGGCTCCTACAGAGCGCGCGGGGGATCAGATCAGGCCTTCGCAGCCATCGCCGTAACTTCCACCCGCATGCCCTCAACCGCCAACGACGCCACGCCCACAGCCGCGCGCACGGGCCACGGCTTGGCGAAGAAGCGCTTGTAGACCTCGTTGAAGGCGGCGCGGTCGGCCATGTCGGTGAGGTAGATAGTCAAGTGCAATACGCGGTCCATGGAACTGCCGGCGCGCTCCAGGGCCACTTTCAGCGCCTGCAGGGTGCACTCGCTTTGCAGGGTGATATCGCCCAGTTCAAGGCTGCCATCGGCACGGGTCGGAATCTGGGTGGAGACCAGCATGCCGGCGAATCCGGCGACGTCGGAGGAGATGGAGTCCGCATCGGGATCGGGAACGAAGGTCAGGTCTTGGTTAGCCATGGGGGTCTCTTGTTTGAGGTGGTAAGGCGGCGGCGCAAGCATGTCAGCCGCGGCATTCATGCGGCAACGCCTGTTGCGCCGCCAGTTTACGGAACCCTTACGCCACCCGCTCGACTTTATCCGCGCGACGTTTCTTGGCATCAAAGTTGCCACGCATCAATACCCAGCGCACGACCTTGTTCCAGGCATAAGCCACCACGACACCACCGACGACGGCGAAAACCACCCCGAGCAGCGGATAATCGCCGATGCGCCGGGCCACCGACAGGAACTGGAAGTGCGTCAGGTAGATATACAGTGTCGAGGAGGCAATCAATGCCATGCCCCTCGCCATCAGGCCGGGCACGGGAATGGAGCGGACCCAGATCACCAGGAGAGCGGCAGGCACGGCGATATCGATATGGCTCCAGACGTCGGCAGCGAGGGGTCCAAACCCCAGCATTGCCTGCATGTCCTGCCAACCTACCACCACGATGGCAACCAGCGTGACGATCCACTTCTGGGTAGTCGAATTGGCACTGTGAATGGCCATTCCGAGCACCATGATCGCCAGGTAATGCTGTGGCACCCGATTGAACAGCGCGCTTGCATCGAACACATAGCGACTGATCAGCACGTCAGCCACCGCCAACACGCAAGTCGCAATGACGAAACAGCGAAACGGGTCGGCACTGATGATGTTCCTGACGCGCTCGAACGACAGGACGAACCCGATGATCAGCAGCATCTGCACCAATACTTCGATGTACCAATAGACGAAGTTGCCGATCAGGTTCGGCGAATACCAATTGGAAATCAGCAGCAAGGATTGCCAATGCACCTTATCGAACAGCACCTGCACCAACACCGTGTACAGGATCGTGGGCACCGCGATACTGGCAACGGACTTGACCAGCGTGCGCACGCTGCCGGACTCCTTGATGGCCTTGAATTGAAACCTTGCCAGGCTGAGCCCGGAAACCAGGAACAAGGCCATTGTTTCGCCGAACATCGGCCAATGTTCAACGACCTGGAAATGCCCCATCACAATCAACACGATGGAAACCACGCGTAAAAACACCGGCACTTCCATTGCCCGTATCGAAAACCTCGAGGCCTTGGTGTCGCTGGCCAGTTCACACAACTCGAGTACCGGGATCATTTCCCATTGATCGGGCAGATGACCGATAAGCTCTTCCAGCACCATTGACGCCTGAACGAACGAGAGTGAGTCCCCGCCCAGCTCCACGAACGTCAACGCTGGATCGATGCGCGGCACTTCAAGAATTTCCGCCCATGCCTGGCTCAACTTGAGCGCCAGCGGCGACAGGTCTTGGCTGCTATTGACCGGTGCCGCCTGTTTATCGACAAGCGCTTGCAACGCCCGCTTGTCGATTTTGCCGTTCGGCGTCAGTGGAATCGCCTCCACGAACACGAACAAGGCCGGCACCATGTAGTCCGGCAACTGCTGCCCCACCTGTTCACGCAGCTCAGCCGATGCAACAGGCTTGGCGCAAACGCAACAGGCCACCAGTTTCACGTTCGAACGGTCGTTGTTGGCCAGCACCACGCACTGTTTGATCCGCGGATGCCTTGAGATCGACGCTTCGATTTCGGCCAGCTCGATGCGATGGCCGCGAATCTTCACCTGGCTATCGCCGCGCCCGCGGAACATGACACTGCCATCGGCCAGGTAAGTGCCCAGGTCGCCGGTCCGATAGCAGATATCACCCTCGGCATGGGTGAAGGGGTTGACCACGAATTTTTCCCGGGTGAGTGCTGCGTCGCCGTAGTACCCCAGGGACAGATACGGGCTGCGGATCAGGATTTCCCCGACCTGGCCTTCGCCGACCAATTGATTGGCTTCATTGACCAGCAACAGTTGCGCGCCCTCGATTCCTTTGCCCAGAGGGATTTTGGCATTGTCGAGCGCAGGATCGAGTTGATGGTAAGCCATCGCCTGCGGCGTTTCGGTCGTGCCGTAGAAGTTGACGCTGACGGCGTTGGGCGCGATGGCGCGTATTTGCTCGTAAAGGGTGCTGCTCAAGGCATCGCCACCCCAAAACAGATAGCGCAGCGCGTTGAACTGCAAGCCACTGATTTTCGCGCCGGTTTCAATGAGTTTGCCCAAGGGCGGCGTGAGGTGAATGACGGTGATCCCATGCTGGTGTATCCACCTCGCCAAGGCGGCTGGATCGATCACGGTCGACTGGGCCGGGATGATGACTTTTGCGCCAATGGAGAGCGGCGTGAACACATCCCTGTAGACCGGGTCGTGGCCCAGCCCCGACAGCAGGGAAAAACAACTGTCCCTGGTCAATGAGTGACGTTGGCTATGCCATTCGATGAAATGAACCAGGGGCGAGTGATGGGTGACGATGCCTTTCGGCTCACCGGTACTGCCCGAAGTGAAGGTGATATAGGCCGGGTCTCCAGGGTTTACCTCGGGCAAGGCCTTTGGCTCGACGGCGAACGCCTTGAGCGCGTCGGTGGGCATTTCCGGTATGTCGACCACGCGTACGACGGACCCGCGTTGGGGATCTGGCTCATAGGTGGCCTCGCCGCAGACCAGGACAAAGGTCGGCTTGAGCGCCTGGATGATCTGTTCGATGCGCGCACGGGGATAGGCCATATCGGCCACGGTGAACGTCAAGCCGGCCCGTGAGGCACCGAGCATGGCGTAGACCAGGCCGGCACAGCGACTGGAGACGATCACGACCCGATCGGATGCGCTCGCGCCCTGTTCCAGCAGAAAGCAGGCAAGGCGCTGGCTTATCGCTTCGAGTTCGCCGTAACTGAACGTGGTGTCATGCGAAACCACCGCCACGGCATCGGGCGTTCGTCCAGCGTGCTGCAGGAAGTCCGTGAATATCGGACGTTCGACACAATACTCCAGATCCAGCGTCGGGTTTGGGCGCGCATCCTGCATGTTATTGGTTGACTCCCCATGGTCTGTACGACGTAGACACGACGGGACGCTCGCAAACGAGAAATTCCCCTCAAGACGCTAGCACAGCAGCCGTGGCCCGCCAGTGAGTCGACCAACATGCGCCGAGCCCTGTGCCGTTATCCTCGCCATTGCCGGGGACTGACCCCGGTCTTGCGACGAAAAGCCCGGGCCAGTGCCGAAGGGCTTTCATACCCGACCTCTTCGGCGATCAAGGCAATGGGCTTGCCTTCACGCAGGCGCTTTTGCGCCAGGCTAATACGCCAGCTCACCAGATAATCCACTGGGGCCTGCCCGACCACCCGTTTGAAGTGCTCGGCGAAACTGGCCCGGGACATGTTGGCCGCCACCGACAGTTCGGCCACGCTCCAGGCCTTGCCGGGCGTCTCGTGCATGAGGTTCAAGGGCCGCGCCAGGCGAGGATCGGCAAGACCGGCCATCATGCCGGGCTGCTGATTGCGACTGCTCAGGATGTGCCGCAACAACAGGATCACCACCAGCTCGAACAGCCGATCCATCACCGCCTCGCGACCGCAGGTACCGTCGAAGGCTTCGTTGAACAACCATTGCAACGTGTTGGCCAGGGCCGGGATTTCATCCAGTTTCAGCACCAGGTAATCCGGCAGCGCCGTGGCGAGGGCGTTACCCGCGCCGCCGTCGAAGTCCAGGGTCGCGCATACCAGTTGCGTATCGCCGTCCTGTGGGGCAAGCAGGCGGTGGCGATACGGCCGGGGGAAAAACATCAGCGTCGGCTCGGTGATGTGCAGCTCACGGTCATCCGCGAGCCTGAGGGACAACTCGCCCGCCTGGAGCAAATGCAAATGACCGCAGGCCTGACGGCCATCGAACGCTGTCGTGCCGCAAAACGCACCGCTGTGAAAGGTCCCGGCATTGACACCGAAATGCGCAAGCAAGGTGGACAGGCGATCCATGAAGGCCCCCGGCAGCAGTTCTGGACGATCTGTCGCATATCGTCGACGATTTGCACCCAATAGGCCAGCCCGAATCATTAGCATCCACTCCGTACCCAGCGCTTGTCGCGCATCAACCACGGAGAATCACCATGCCACGCATCAACCCTGTCAGCCTCGAACACGCCGCCGAGAACTCCCGCCCATTGCTCGACGGCGTACAGAAGAAAATCGGCTTCCTGCCCAACGTGTTCCGGGTCCTGGCCCACGCCCCCGCGGTACTGGCCTCCTACCTGCAGAACTCGGCGGCATTGACGAAGACGTCCTTGAGCGCCAAACAGAAGGAAGCGATTTTCCTCGCCACCTCCCAGGTCAACGGCTGCGACTACTGCCTCGCGGCGCACACGCTGTTTGCCGGTAAGGCGGGGCTTTCCAGCGAGGAGATACTCAGTGCCCGTGAAGGCCAGTTCGATGCCTACGCGTTGCTCGCCCGGCAAATCACCGAAAGTCGTGGCCACTTGGGCAGCGAGCAAATTGCCGCGGCCCGCGCCGCTGGCATCGATGACGCGAAAATCGTCGAAGTGGTCGCCCATGTCGCTTCGCAGACGCTGACCAACTACCTGAACAACGTCGCCCTGACCGAGATCGACTTTCCGGCTATCGACGCCTGAACCACTCTGCTGCAGAGGAAAAATTTCATGAAGACGGTAACCCTGTACACCACCGACACCTGCCCGTACTGCCGCAGCGCCAAGGCGTTACTGGCCGGCAAAGGCGTGACACCGCAGGAGATCGACGTTCAGCGCACGCCCGGCAAACTCGAAGAAATGCTCAGTCGCAGCGGCCGGCGCAGCGTGCCGCAGATTTTCTTCGGCGACACGCACATCGGCGGCTTCGACGACCTGGCCAAACTGGACCGCCAGGGTGCCCTGATGTCCATGCTGGCCTGATCCCCTGTTTGTAGGGAGCGAGCATGCTCCGGGCGGCGTTCCGACGATGGTCGTCAACGATGACGCGGGAAGCCTGGCACCCCGTGGCGCTCTTGAGTTTTTCGCGAGCATGCTCGCTCCTACAGGGGACCGACATCTCAGTCATCCTCATGCAACTTGATACCACGTGCATGCAACAGCGGTGGCACCACCAGCACCAACAACGTCAGGGCCATGAACGCCGCCGAGATGGGCTGGGTCAGGAAAATCGTCCAGTCGCCCTCACTGATCGACAAGGCGTTGCGCAACTGTTTCTCGGCCATCGGGCCGAGCAGCATGCCGACAATCACCGGCGCCACCGGGAAGTCGAAGCGCCGCATCAGCACCCCAGCCCAACCGATGGCCAGCATCAGCAGCAGGTCGAAGGAAGAATGGCGCATGCCGTAGACGCCGATGGTGGCGAACACCAGGATCCCGGCGTTGAGGTAAGGCCGGGGGATCTGCAGCAGCTTGACCCACAGGCCCACCAACGGCAGGTTCAATATCAGCAAGATGACGTTGCCGATGTAGAGCGAAGCCACCAGGGTCCAGACCAGGTCGGCGGAGGTCTCGAAGAGCATCGGCCCAGGTTGCAGGTTGTAGTTCTGGAACGCCGCCAACAGGATCGCCGCCGTGGCGGACGTCGGGATGCCCAGGGTCAGCAATGGCACCAACGAGCCGGTGGCACTCGCATTGTTGGCGGCTTCCGGGCCGGCCACCCCCTCGATGGCGCCCTCGCCTTTGTTGGCCGAAAACTCTTTCGGGTATTTGCTCAGCTTGCGTTCGGTGGAATAGGACAGAAAGGTCGGGATCTCTGCGCCGCCAGCGGGAATCGAGCCGAACGGGAAACCGATCAGCGTGCCCCGCAGCCATGCAGGCACCGAGCGTTTCCAGTCGGCGCGGGTCATCCACAACGACGTCAGGCGATGCCGTCCCTCCGCCTGCTCGGTTTGATAAAGCAGGCTGTACAGGGCTTCGCCGACCGCGAACAAACCGACCGCCACCAGCACCACCTCGATGCCATCCACCAGTTCGGGTACGCCAAGGGTGTAGCGGGCAATGCCCGACGTCGAATCGAGGCCGATCAGGCCGATGGTCAATCCGATCCCCAGTGACGCAAAGCCACGCAGCATGGAGGCGCCGAGGACCGCCGACACCGTGGTGAAGGACAGCACCAGGATCGCGAAATATTCCGCCGGCCCGAAATTCAGCGCCAACCTGGCCACCACCGGTGCGAACAGGGTCAGCAGGACGGTGGCAATGGTGCCGGCCACGAACGAACCGATCGCCGCCGTGGCCAGCGCCGGCCCTGCCCGGCCATTGCGCGCCATGAGGTTGCCTTCCAGCGCCGTGACCATGGACGAGGACTCACCGGGCGTATTGAGCAGGATCGAGGTGGTGGAACCGCCGAACTGCGCGCCGTAGTAGATCCCGGCGAACATGATCAGGGCGCCCGTGGGGTCGACCTTGGCGGTGATCGGCAACAATAAGGCCACCGTCAGCGCCGGCCCGATGCCCGGCAATACGCCAATGGCGGTGCCCAGCAGGCAGCCGATAAAGCCCCACAGCAAATTGATCGGCGTCAGCGCTGCGGAAAAACCCATCGCCAGGTTGGCGAGAATGTCCATGCTGTCGATCTCCTTGGATCAGATCCAGGCGTTGACCAGCGGCGGCAGGGAGACGCCCAGCCCGGCATTGAACAACCAATAGATCGGCAGGGTCAGGGCCATGCCGATGGCCAGGTCGCGCAGCGGATGACGACTGCCAAAGCCCCGCGCCGAACAGGCAAACAGCAAGCCCGCCGCCAGCACGAAGCCGATGAGGTTGATGAGCACGGCCACACCGATCAAGCCTGCGGTGACCCAGGCCGCGCCGGCCTTGCCGCCCGCCACGGTGTGGGTCTGTTCGTTATCCAGTTCGCGAAAACCGCCACTCACCGCCTGATAACTCAACAACACGCCCACCGCCCCCAGAAAACCCGCGACCACCCAGGGGTAGACATAGGCCGGCAGTATCACGAAGCCCATCTCCGGCGGAAAGCGCCAGGCGCCCACCGCCAACACGACGCTGAGCACAATCAAGCCAACGCCAATGGCCAACTGGGTCGGTACGACAGCGCGCGCACCGGCCATTTCAAAGCAACCCGACCTTGACCAACATGGCGCGCAACCGCACGTGTTCTTCCTCGACGAATTTGCCGAAATCGTCACCGGTTAGCACGCTCGGCGTCCAGGCATTGGTCTTGATGTTGTCCTGCCAGACTTTGCTCCGGGAAGCGGCCACCACCGCGTCAGTCACTTCCTTGCGCTGCTCGGGCGTGAGGCCCGCGGCGCCATAGACACCACGCCAGTTGCCGATAACCACGTCGTAGCCACTTTCCTTGAGGGTGGGGGCATCGATCCCGGGCACGCGCTCAGGGGCACCGATGGCGAGCACGCGGAACTGGCCATTCTTGATGTATTGACCCAGTTCGGCGTAACCGCCGGTGATCACCTTGATCTGGCCGCCCAGGGCCTGGGCAACGATTTCACCGCCACCACCGGTAGCGATGTAATTCACCTTGTTGACCGGCACATCCAGCTTGCCGGCCAGTTCAGCAATGCCGATATGGTCGATCGAGCCTTTAGAGCCACCGCCAAAGGTAACGCTGGTGGACTTGGCCTTGAAGTCCTTGATCAGGTCATCGAGGGTCTTGTACGGCGAGTCCTTGCGCACCGCGATCACGTTGTATTCGGTAAACAGGCGGGCAATCGGCGTCACGTCTTTCAAGCTGATTTGCGGTTTGTTCTGTTCAATGCCCGCAACCATGATCGCCCCGACCACCAGCAACGCATTCGGGTCGCCCTTGGTGCTGTTGGCAAACTGCGCCAGCCCTAGCGTACCGCCCGCGCCACCCTTGTTCTCAAAGGTGACGGATTTGGCCGCATTGGCCTCAATCAGGGCTTTGCCGAGCACCCGAGCCGTCTGGTCATAGCCGCCACCCACCGAACCGGGGGCCATGAACTTGACGGTATCCAGCGCGAAGGCCGGGGAGCAAAGCGTGGCAGCGGTAATGCCGACCAACAGACTACGGCTGAAGCTACGGATCAAAGCGGACATGCGCACCTCCTGAGTACCTTGTTTTTATGGGTGCCATTTGCACATGTGCAGTAAACGCCTGCGCGACGACATCCGGCCTGCCAACAAGCGTAGGCCATGACGCCGTTGATCGGGCAGTTTTAACTCGTTGACCTTATTCATGGTCGCCTCGCGCCTACATATGAAGGCGCCAGGCACATCCGTCCAAAAAAAGCTCGATTGCCCCCATCATGACCTAACCTCATAGGCGCAATGACTATCAACCAGTCGAGCACGCCCATGCGTTATGCATTGAAGCTAGTGATCCTCATCGCTTTCGCGCTGCTGGGGCCGAGCGTCGGATGGCTGTCGGCGGCGCCCATGTCCGATGCCCCCGTCACCGCCCAGCCCCTCCCGTCCGCCAGCGTTTCCGACAGCGAGCTGGAGGCGTTGCTGGGCCAACTCAGCAGTTTCAAACAGCAGGTTTCACAGGCCAGCAATTACAGCCAGCTTGAAGGCCCGCAGGACCTGGTTCAGGCACTCATCAAGGAGGTCGATCGCCTGACGACGCTGCTGCTGCCCGAGCAGGCTCAGCTGCAGGCGCAATTGGGCGTGCTGGGACCCGCGCCACCGGATGCCACGCCCGAGAAATCCGACATCGCCCTGCAAAGAGCCACCCTGACGGGTCAAAAAGCCCTGGTCGACGCCAAACTGAAATCCCTGGCAACGCTTAAAAGCAGCGCGGCGGAATTGCTGATCCAGATTGCCGCCATTCGCCGCAGCCTGCTGGAATCCGAAGTGACCCAGCGGACCCGAAGCGTGCTCAATCCCTGGTTCTGGGCAACATTGTTCAATCCGCCAGAGGATGACCGGCAAAAATTCAACGCATTCCTCCAACAGATCGGCGCCACGCTTGGCGCCACCTGGCGACCGGGCGAACGCCTGTTGACCAGCTTTTTAATCGTCATGGCCCTGGTTTTCTGGATCTTCGGTCGGAGGGTGGCCGAGCGCGGGCTGACCTGGCTGTGCATTCACCGGATGCCGGAAGGACGCCTGCGACGCAGCACCCTTGCGCTTTCATCGGTGGTGGCCACGATCCTGTCTGCCTGGATCGCCCTGCAGTTGCTGTTTTTTACCGTCACCCGCGAGCTGCCCCTGACGCCGCAACTCACAGGGTTTTCCCAGGATTTTGAAAAGATCGTCTATACCTGCGTGCTGATTACCGGCCTGAGTCGCGCACTGCTATCCACGCAGCACCCTTCATGGCGCCTGCCGGCCTTTGCCGATCCGCTCGCCCTGGCGATCAAACCCTACCCCACACGCCTGGCCCTGGCATTGCTTGTGCTGGTGTCGCTGGCGCAGATAACCAATGTCACTGGCATGACCCCGGGGCTGGTGATCTCGGTCCGTGGCCTGGTCGCATTGATCGTCTCGGCCATGATCGCCATGCTGCTGTTGCGCGTTAACAAAACCCGCCGGGACATGGTCGCGGCGGGCATTGCCCCCGAAGCGGGGCGGACGTTGGCCGGGATGATCTATGCCTTCGCCAGCATCGCGATCGCGATTTCCCTCCTCGCCCTGCTCACCGGCTACATATCGCTCTCGCGGTTCATCACCTACGAACTGGTGTGGTTTTTCATCATATTCGCCGGCTTCTATTTGCTGACCCAGCTGTTCAAGGACGGCTGTGAACACCTGTTTTCCCCCCGCCACTCCACCGGCAAGACCCTCAAGCAGCTGCTGGGCATTGGCGATACGCGGCTGGAACAGATTTCGGTCATCCTGTCCGGTGCCGGTCGCGCCGCACTGTTGCTGATAGCGCTGATCACCTTGATGGTGGGCGGGATCGGCTCGACGCTCGAACAACTGGCCACCAACATCCTCGCCATGCTCGGCGGCGACGGCCTGCGCAAACTGAACATCGTCCCGGCCAACCTGTTGCATGCCGTGCTCGCCGTGGTCATCGGCCTCTACCTGATTCGTTCGCTGCGGCGCTGGCTGGACGACGAGTTCCTGCCGAAAACCGAAATGGACCCCGGCATGTGTGCCTCGCTCAGCACGCTGTTCTCCAACATCGGCTATGCCTTGGTGCTCCTGCTGACCCTGTCATCGCTGGGGGTCCAATGGACCAACCTGGCCTGGATCGTCAGCGCCCTGTCAGTGGGCATCGGCTTCGGCCTGCAGGAGATCGTCAAGAATTTCGTTTCCGGCATCATCCTCTTGACCGAACGCCCGGTGAAAGTCGGCGACCTGATCAGCATCAGCGGGGTCGAAGGCGACATCCGCCGGATCAACGTGCGGGCCACGGAAATACAGCTGGCCGACCGCTCGATCGTGATCGTGCCCAACTCGCAGTTGATCTCGCAGAACCTGCGCAACGTCACCCTGGGTGGCAGCGCCCAGGGGGTGGCGACACTTGAACTGATGTTCCCGCTGGACATCGACCCCGAGCAAGTGCGCAACCTGCTGTACGAGACCTTCAGCGAGCACGAGACCATTCTGGAAAAACCGGCGCCGGTGGTGCGCTTCAGCCAACTCAAACCGGAGGGCATTACCCTGACCGTCACCGGTTACGTCAACAGCCCGCGCATGGTCACTGCAATCAAGAGCGAGCTGTTGTTCGAGATTCTCAAGCGGCTGGGTGCCGCCGGGATAGAACTGGCGAAACCGCCAACAGCATAACGCGAATGCCTTTGTAGGAGCTGCCGAGTGAAACGAGGCTGCGATCTTTTGATTTTGCATTTAACAATCAAAAGATCGCAGCCTCGTTTCACTCGTCAGCTCCTACGGGTTGATCAGTGAGCGATGCACACCGATTTCAGCTCGGTATAGGCCTCGATCACCGCACGACCAAACTCACGGCCCATGCCCGACTGCTTGACGCCACCGAACGGCATCGCCGGGTCGAGCAATACGTGGGCATTGACCCATACCGTACCGGCTTCGATACGCGGCACCAGGTTCATGGCCTTGCCCAGGTCGTTGGTCCACAGGCTGGCGGCCAGCCCGTAGCGGTTGTCGTTGGCCAGTGCGATGACGGCGTCTTCATCGTCGAACGGCATCACTCCCAGCACCGGACCGAACACCTCCTCGCGCGCCACGGCCATGCTGTGGTCAATGTCGGCGAGGATGGTCGGCTGGACAAAGAACCCCTCGCCTTCCAGCAACTCGCCGCCCGCCACCACCCGCGCACCTTCCTGGCGGGCCAGCTCAATGTGCTTGAGCACGCTCTGCTGTTGCTTGCGCGACACCAGTGGGTTGATCGCCGCCTCGCAGTTCATGCCCGCGCCAATCGGCATCGCCGAGACCGCCGCCGCCAGGGCTTCGACGAATTTGTCGTGGATTGAGCGATGCACGTAGAAACGCGAAGCCGCCGCACACACCTGGCCATTGTTCAGCAAGCCACCGAGGATCGCGCCCTGCACGGCTTTTTCGATGTCGGCATCGGCGAGCACGATCATCGGGTTCTTGCCGCCCAGCTCCAGGGAGAAACGTGTCATGTTTTCCATGCACGCCACGCCGACGCTCTTGCCCACGGCGGTGGATCCGGTGAACGACACCTTGCTCACCAGTGGGTGCGCGGTCAGCACGCCGCCGACCGAGGCACCGCCGCCGGTCACCACGTTGAACACGCCCGCCGGAATGCCCGCTTCAAGGGCCAGCTCGGCCAGGCGCATGGCGGTCAATGGGGTTTCCATCGCCGGCTTGATGATCACCGTGCAACCGGTGGCCAGCGCCGGCATCAGTTTCCAGGCGGCGATCAGCAGCGGGAAGTTCCACGGCACAATGCCGACCACGACCCCCACTGGCTCACGCTTGGTGAACGCCGTGAATTTGGCACCCGGCGGCAGCGGGATCGACACATCGAAGGTCTGCCCTTCGATCTTGGTCGCCCAGCCGGACATGTAGCGCATGAACTCCACCGTGGCGTTCAGGTCCAGCGCGCGGGCCATGTTGATCGACTTGCCCTGGCTCAGGGTTTCCAGCTGCGCCAGCTCTTCGGCATGCTCCTCCACCAGGCGGGTGAAGTTCAGCAGGATGCGCTCGCGGTCCGCTGGACGCAGGCCCGACCACACGCCCGACTTGAAAGCCTGGTGCGACGATTGCACGGCGCGCTCGACGATCTCCAGGGGCGCGTCGAGGGTTTCGCACAGGGTTTGCCCGGTGGCCGGGTTGACCACTGCAATGGTCTGACCTTCGGCAAACACCCACTGGCCATCGATAAAGCAGCCGTGTTGGCGATCGAGGAATGCAGCAACCTGCGGCAGAATTTCAACGTTGCTCATAAATCACCTTTGAATTCAGATGGACGAGCCGGCTTGCCGGCGAAAGCGTCAATTAGTGTTGTTCTTTGAGGAAGCACACCACCGCCTGGCGATCATCCGCCGAGGCCATGCCCATGTAGGGCATGTAGGTGCCAGGCACATAGGCCTGGGGTTGCGTGATCAGTTGCGCGATGTTCTCGGCTTGCCAGTCGATGTTCTTGTTGCGCATGGCTTGCGAGTAGTTGAAGCCTTCCAGCGAGCCGGACTTGCGCCCCACCACGCCTGCAAGGTTCGGCCCCATCATGCCCATCGTGCCTTTGCTCACCGCATGGCACACCCCGCATTCATTGGCGAACACTTCGGCGCCACGCTGCTGCAGCGGTGCGCAATCGGCGGCAACAGCAGCCTGCGCCAGAGTGACGGACAACACAGCAACGAGGGACAAACGCAGGGTGGTGAACATAAGAAACGACCTTGAAAATCCACGCATTCGCTGGCAAAGCGAACGCCAACACTGAAAGTGCCGAGGCTTTGGTGCTTCGGCAGGTTGAGAGCGATTGTCGGTGGTCGCCGGCTAGCAGGTTTTGCCCTGCCTGCCAGTTGTGTTGGCGGTTCTGCCAAAGTGCTGCACGGGCGCGATCAGCGATAGCCAGGCTTGATCCAAAGTTCTGCCTATACTGCAATCCAGCCGCCCCGATCACCTGCGCTGAGGAACTGCTGGATGAATGTGACCGACTATTTCGATCGAGCCAGAATCATCAACATCGCGTCAAGAAAGGATCGCCGCGTAGAAACGGTACAAGAATTCGCGCGCAACGGCTTTCCCTTTGATCACGAAAAAGTCAGCTTTTTCCAGGCGGTGACGCCCAGTGAAGACAACGGTTTTCCAAGCATCGGCGCCAGGGGCTGCTTCATGAGTCACCTGGGGATCCTGGAAGAGGCGATACGCCTGAATGTGAAAAACATTTTGATCCTGGAGGATGACATACAGTTTTCCAGACGCATTTCCCACTATGGAAAACAGGCCATCGAATCCCTGCAAGGCATGGAGTGGGACATCGCCTACTTTGGCCATCCGTTCGAAGGCGATTCAAGCTCGCCCACCTGGAAAGCGGTCGACCAGCCCATACACTTGTCGCATTTCTATGCGGTAAACGGCAAATGCATTACCCGGTTGCGCGATTTCCTGCTGCAGATCCTGGAGCGCCCGCCAGGGCATCCTGACGGCGGGCCGATGCACTATGACGCCGCCCTCAATACGCTCATTCATTCGAACAAAGACGTCCAGGCCTACTACTTCACCTGGAACCTGGGCTATCAAAGACCCTCGCGCACGGACTTGCATGCGCTGTCCCTGTTCGACAGGACGCCTGTCCTGCGCGATGTCATGGGCATGCTCAGGAAGTTGAAGGCCATGAACCTGAGAAGAATTCGATAGTGTCCCGCTCCGCCTCTCTTTAACCGGAAACAATCCCACACTCCCCTCTCAATCAGTGCACCCACGTGTGCACTGTCACCTCGCCATGCAATCTGGCAAGCACAACCAACTCTTTGGCACCGAGGCAACAAGGCGCAAAAAATCCCGGCATTAGTATCTGGAAGGACCGCAACCCTGCGCTCAAGAACAAGAACGGATGCCACACCATGCTCAAGTCCCCCTTGCTTCGCCTTTCAACCCTGGCGCTGATGATCAGTGCCGGCCAGGCGAGCGCCTACGAACTCTACGCCAGTGACGACAGTCATCTGAACGCCACCCTGGAAGCGGTTTTCGGCGTTTTCCACAGCCAGGAAAACTACGCCCTGTCGGGTCGCCTCGACGAAGGTTCGTCTTCTTGGCGCGAGGGCTACATCAAGTACGGCCTGAGCTTCGACCAGGGCCTGGCTGGGGTCGGCACTGCTTACGGCGCGGCGAACATGCTCAGCTCCGGCACTTGGGGCGACGGTGACGCCGCTGGCTTCACCGACGGTTCGGAGCGCACCACCAAGTTCGAAGATGCGTACCTCGGCTGGCGCTCGAGCGATCTGTTTCCCGCGCTGGGTGCTGACGGCATCGACCTGTCTTTCGGCCGCCAGAACATCGTGGTCGGCGACGGTTTCCTGATCAACGGCGATGCACTGAATCTGGGCAAGGGCCTGGCCGACGGCGAATTCAATCGCGGTGGCGCCTACTGGCTGGCCGCGCGCAAGGCCTTCGACGAAACCGCGGTGTTGCGTATCGGCGGCAAGGAAGGCTGGCGCAGTGACCTGATGTGGTTGAAATCCAACAACCGCGCGCAAGCCAAGACCGAAATGTACGTCGGCACCCTGGAGCACGTGTCCGAGGCCGGTACCGTCGGCGTGACCTACATCGACACCACGGACGTCGATAAGCAGTTCGCCTCCCCCGCGCAACTCGAGCGCGATGGCATGAAGACCTACAGCCTGCGCGCCACTGGCAACGCCGGGGTCAAGGACCTGTTCCTCTCCGGTGAATATGCCAAGCAGGACAAACCCCACACGGCCACCGAAGACGCCTGGTACCTGGAAGCCGGCTGGACCTTTTCCGAGGCGCCATGGACGCCGTATGCCGGCTACCGCTACAGCCGTTTCTCGGAAGGCTACGACACGCTGTTCTACGGTTTCAGCCGTGGCTTCGGCACCTGGTTCCAAGGTGAAGTGGCGGGCAACTACGCCGGCCCGTTCAACACCAACTCGCGCATCCAGCAACTCAAGTTCACCGTCTCGCCACTGGAGAACCTGACCGTCGGCGCGATGTACTTCAACTTCGACACCATCGACCGCGACCTGGGCAACACCGATGGCCACGAAGTCGACCTGTACGCCGAATGGCACCTGAACGACCACATCTCGGTGATGCCGCTGGTCGGTCTGTTCCAGCCGGACAAGAGCGCCGACCAAGGCGGCACGCAGCTAGGCAACAACGACAAGAACCTCTACAGCCAGCTGATTTTCGCCACCAATTTCTAATCTCGAACCGATCTAGGAGCTGCCGCAGGCTGCGATCTTTTGATCTTGAAAGTCAAAAGATCGCAGCCTGCGGCAGCTCCTACAGGTTCGTAATCGCAGCGCTATTATTTCCCATGGAAAAGGCCTTTCCGATGCACAGAAGATTCCTCACGATCCAGAGCAAGATCACCCTGCTCGCCGGCCTCTGCCTGGTGTTGGTGGTGGGTTTGCTGATGGGCCTGTCGCTCTACCAGACACACAAGAGCAGCCAGCAAGTGGCCCGGGCCAGCAGCGACATGCTCGCCGACGCGGCCCGGGAACACATGCAGGCCCTGGGTAAAGTGCAGGCCATGCAAGTGCAACGCACCTTCATGCAGACCCACGAATTCGGCCAGGGATTGTCGCGGTATCTGTTGTACCTCAGGCAACTCCAGCATCAGGGCAATCTGACCCGCCAACAACTGCGCCAGGAGCTGAGCACCCAGCTTCAACAGGCCCTGATCGACAAGCCCGACCTGCTCGGGCTTTACGTCATTTTTGAACCCGATGCGCTGGACGGTGCCGACGCGGGCTTCGCCGGCAAGCCGGACCTGGGCAGCAACGAAACCGGACGCTTCTCCCTGTACTGGGTGCAAAGCAAACCCGGCGAACTGCAAGCGGTGATCGGCGATGAAGGCCTGCTGGCCAACACCGAGCCAGGCCCCAGCGGCGCACCCTACAACGCCTTCTACACCTGCGCCCGCGACACTCGCCAGGCCTGTGTGCTGGAACCCTACTTCGACGAGGCATCGGGCAGTCGCAAACTGGTGACCAGCGTCGCCTTCCCGCTGTTGGAGAACGGCAAAGTCATCGCCGTGGTCGGCCTCGACATCAACCTCGCCGCCTTGCAAAAGAACAGCGAGAACAGTGCGCTGCAATTATTCGATGGCCGCGGCCAGATCAGCATCGTCAGCCCCCGTGGCGTGATCTCCGCCAACAGCCAGGATGTCAGCCGCCTCGGACAACCGATGGACAATGCCCAGGTGATGGACGCCTTGCGCCAGGGTCAGCCGAAGGTGTTTGAAGACCCGCAGCAGATCAACGTCCTTGAACCGCTGCCACCGATTGCCGGTGCTGCGCCCTGGGGTGTGCTGGTCGGCGTGCCCCAAGACGTATTGCTGGCACCGGTCGCCAGCCTGCAAAAACAACTCGACGCCCAGGGCGTGCAAAGCACGGCGTTGGAACTGCTGCTCGGTGGCGGCTCGGCCTTGCTTGGCCTCCTGCTGATCGGGTACACGGCACGGCGCATCACCCGGCCGCTGCAAGTGCTGACCCGGGTCATGGAGGATATCTCCCTTGGCGAGGGTGATTTGACCCGGCGCCTGCAAGTACAGTCACAGGATGAAATCGGCCAGTTGGCCACGGCGTTCAACCGCTTTGTCGAGCGCATTCACCAGTCGATTCGCGAAGTATCGTCGGCAGCCCTGGGCGTCAACGAAGGTGCCCGCCGGGTGCTGGAGGCCTCCCATTCGTCGCTGAGCAATTTCGACGATCAATCGAGCCGCACCAACAGTGTCGCCGCCGCCATCAATCAGTTGGGCGCCGCTGCGCAAGAGATCGCGCATAACGCCTCCGATGCCTCGCACCAGGCCTCCAGTGCGCGACAACAGGCCGAGGACGGTCGCCAGGTGGTGCAACGCACCATTGAAGTGATGCACGAACTGTCGGCAAAAATCAGCACGTCGTGCGCCAACATCGAAGTGCTCAACGACAAGACCGTGAACATCGGGCAAATCCTCGAAGTGATCAAGGGCATCTCCCAGCAGACCAACCTGCTGGCGCTGAACGCCGCCATCGAAGCAGCCCGGGCCGGTGAAGCCGGCCGCGGCTTTGCCGTGGTCGCCGACGAGGTGCGCAGCCTGGCCGGTCGCACCCAGTCCTCGGCGCTGGAGATCCAGCAGATGATCGAGGAGCTGCAAGTGGGTGCCCGCGATTCGGTCGCCACCATGACCGAAAGCCAACAGCACAGCGAAGAAAGCGTCACCATCGCCAACCTCGCCGGCAGCCGCTTGAGCAGCGTGACCCAACGCATCGGCGAGATCGACAACGTCAACCAGTCCGTCGCCGCCGCCACCGAAGAACAGACTTCCGTGGTCGAGGCCTTGAACGTCGACATCACCCGGATCAACACGCTGAACCAGCAAGGCGTGGAGAACTTGCAGGCGACGTTGCGGGCTTGTACTGAGCTGGAGCAGCAGGCGGCGCGGTTGAATCAGTTGGTGGGGAGTTTCAGGATCTGAGCCTTTGACCGATCGTTCCCACGCTCTGCGTGGGAATGCATCCCGTGACGCTCTGCGTCACATCCACAAGCGGAACGCGGAGCGTCCCTGGCGGCATTCCCACGCAGAGCGTGGGAACGATCAGTGGGCGCCCAATCTGGCACCCACAACCAACCACCTGGCATGCACGCAAACATGCCGCGCCGGCCCCCGCGCGTAGTATCGAAGCGCAAAGCAACGCTGAACCCCTCCATTTCTAACCAAAAAACAATAAATCGACCTTCGGGTCGCGGGAGATTTCTGTGCTCAAGAAAAGTGCGTTGGGCTGGCCAAAGATCGCCGGCCTTGGAATTGCGTTGGTGGTGGCCGGGCAGTTTTCCGGCTGGAACTTTGGTTTGGCGGCCGGTGGCTGGCTGAACATGCTGATCGCCACCTTGTTGATGGCGCTGCTGTGCGGTGGGCTGGCGTTATGCGTGGCGGAGCTGTCCACCGCGTTGCCCAGCGCCGGCGGTGTGTTCGTGTATGCGCAAAGTGCGTTTGGGCCGTTCGTGGGTTACCTGGTCGGGGTGGCGTGCGCGCTGGCCTTGACCATCGGCACCGGGGTGGCGGCAACGTTCATTTGTGCCTATACCGAGTCGATATTCGGTCTTGGCGGCTGGCCGGTGAAGGTCGCCCTGTTTGCGGTGATCATTGGCATTCACCTGCGCGGGGTGGGTGAGGCCATGGGCCTGACGTTCATTGCCGGCGTGATTGCGGTCGTGGCCCTGTTGACCTTCGGTGTGGCCATGGCGCCGCATGTCGAGTTGAACAACCTGCTGGCATTGCCGGCTAACGTCTCGGCACCGCTCAGCCTCGGCGGCATCTTCGCCTGCGTGCCATTCGCGATCTGGTTGTTCATCACCGTCGAGCAAACCGGCTCGGCGGCGGAAGAAGCTGCAAACCCCGGCCGCAGCATGCCTCGCGGCATTCTGGCGGCCATCGGCACATTGTTGGTCACAGCCCTGGTGGTACTGGTCTGCGCACCGGGCGCCGGTGGTGTGGAACTGGTGGGCTCGGCGGGCGACCCGTTGTACGCCGCGATGTCCAGCAACAGCGCATTCGGTGAAGGCTCGTGGCTGGCCAAGGTGATTGGCTGCGGCGGCGTGTTCGGCTTGATCGCCACCTTCTTCTCCCTGGTGTACGCAGCCTCCCGGCAATTGTTCGCGATGGCTCGCGACGGCCTGTTCCCGCAGTGGCTGGGCAAGACCGGCAAACGCGGCACGCCGTATCCGGCACTGCTGCTGATCGGCGCGATCGGCTTGCCCTTGTCCGAAGTCGATCCAGCCACGGTGATGCTCGCGGTCGTGCTGCTGCTCAACGTTTGCTACCTGTGCATTTTCGGCGCGTACCTGCGCATCAAGAGCAGCCAGCCCGACCTGGCACGTCCCTTCCGCCTGATCGGCGGCAAGCTGGTCGCCTGGCTGGGTCTGGCCCTGACGCTGGTGGTCGTCGCCGCCTGCTTCCAGCTTGACCTGAGCATGCTGATCGCCCTCGGCGTGACCTTCGCACTGTGTATTTTCAACTTCCTGCTGCGCACTCGCCGCGCCGCCCAAATCGAGGTTCCAGACCATGCCTGACACTCTCCTGCAACGTCGTCATCGCGTACTCGGCAGCGCCTCGCCGCTGTTCTACGACAAGCCCTTGCACCTGGTGCGCGGCGAAGGCGTGTGGCTGTTCGACGTCGACGGTCGCCGCTACCTCGACGTCTACAACAACGTGCCTTGCGTCGGCCACTGCAACCCTCACGTGACCGACGCCATGCACCGCCAGGCCACCACGCTGAACATCCACACCCGCTACCTCGATGAACAAGTGGTGCGCTATGCCGAACGCTTGACCGCGACCTTCGGCCAACCGCTGGATACCGCGATGTTCACCTGCACCGGCACCGAGGCCAACGAACTGGCGCTGCGCCTGGCACGCTACGCCAGCGGCGGAACCGGCATTATCGTCAGCGATTACAACTACCACGGTAACTCCGCGTCGCTGGCGCAGGTCACCACCGCCCTGCCCTCGCCGGAACCCTTCGCGGCCCATGCCCGCGCCGTGCCGATTCCATGCCTGTACCGGGCACCGGTGGGCACCAGCGAGGCGCATCTGGCCGAGCAGTACGCGGCCAACATCGCGGCCGCCATCGCCTCGATGCAGGCCCAGGGCATTCGCCCCGCCGCGCTACTGATCGACACCTTGTTCGCCAACGAAGGCTTGCCCCGGGTGCCGGCCAGTTTCGTTGCCAAGGCCGCCGAGTTGATCCGCGCCGCCGGTGGCCTGTTCATCGCCGATGAAGTGCAATCGGGTTTCGGCCGCACCGGCGATCACCTCTGGGGCCACCAGGCCCACGGCGTCGTGCCGGACATCGTCACCCTCGGCAAACCCATGGGTAACGGCTATCCGCTGGCCGGGTTGATCACCCACAAGGCGCTGGTCGAGTCGTTCGGGCGCAACGCCATGTACTTCAACACCTTCGGCGGCTCGCCCGTAGCAGCGGCGGTCGGCATGGCGGTGCTGGACGAGATTGAACAAAAGCAGCTGCTGCAAAACGCACAAAACGTCGGCGCTTATGTGCAGCAGCGTTTGCAGGTACTGGCAGGCAAACATTCGATCATCGGCGACGTGCGCGGCAAGGGCCTGTTCTTCGCCATGGAGTTGGTGCGCGATCACGCCAGCAAGGAGCCGGCCGGACTGGAGGCGCGCAAGGTGGTCAACGACATGCGCGAGAACGGCGTGCTGATCAGCAAGATCGGCGCCGGTGACAACATACTCAAGTTGCGCCCGCCGCTGGTGTTCAGCCGCGATCATGCCGACTTGTTCGTCGACACCCTGGACCACGCCCTGAGCGCGATTTGAGGCCCCTGCCATGACTGACTTCCACACGTTGAACCACGATCAGCAAGTCGCCCGATTGCACGACCTGGCGCGCCACGCCCTGCAACACTGGGACGGCGACTTCGGCGACATCGAACTGGTGAAATTCCGCGAGAACGCGGTGTTCTCTGCCCGCCGCCACGACGGTCAGCGGGTGGCCCTGCGCATCCATCGCAATGGCTATCATTGCGCAGCGGCGTTGCGTTCCGAATTGCAATGGATGGAAGCCTTGGAAAGCGCCGGGATTACCGTGCCGCAGATCATCCGCGCCCGGGACCTGCGCCATCTGATTGAAGTGAGCCATGCCGACATCGGCGAACGCCATGTCGATATGCTCGCCTGGTTGCCGGGCACCACGGCCGGCACCTCAGAGGCCGGGGTGCAGGCCGATACCGAAATCGACTTCCTGTTTGCCGAAGCTGGGGCGCTTGCGGCGCGCATTCATGTACATTCGACAGAATGGCAGCAGCCGGACGAGTTTGTCCGGCACGCCTGGGATGAGGAAGGCTTGATCGGTGCCAATCCGTTCTGGGGGCGTTTCTGGGAGCTGCAACAGCTGAGCGATGAGCAACGCGAGCTGTTGCTGCAAGCCCGGCGTGCAGCGCGCAAGGACCTGCGCCAATACGGCCGCCATCTGGGTAACTTCGGCATGATCCACGCCGACCTCGTCCCGGAAAACTTGCTGATCGAAGGCCCGCGCCTGCGCTTGATCGACTTCGATGACGCGGGGTTTGGCTGGCACATGTTCGAGCTGGCGACCGCGCTGTATTTTTGCGTGGAGGATCCGCGTTATGAGCAGATCAAAGCGGCGCTGCTGGAGGGTTATCACAGGGTCAAACCCTTGACCGAAGCGGATCGCAAGACGCTGGCGATGTTTTTGATGCTGCGTGGCACCACGTACCTGGGCTGGATTCATACCCGCCAGGGCACGCCGACGGCGATTGAAATGGCGCCGATGTTGATAGAGCGGGCGTGCCGGTTGGCCCGGGAATATCTCCACCAGTAACAGCCCCCCGCTGATCGTTCCCACGCTCTGCGTGGGAATGCCTCAACGGACGCTCTGCGTTCGGCTCTAGAAGGGACGCAAAGCGTCCCGGGCTGCATTCCCACGCGGAGCGTGGGAACGATCAATTGTCAGCAATGCGCACCAGCGTGTTCCAGGCGATGGAACAACCGGTTGAAGTACACCAGGCTATCGCGTGGTTCGCGCACGCCCACCTTGTCCAGCTGCACGAACATCACTGAGTGCGAGCCCACTTCCTTGCACTCGGTGATACGCCCTTCCAGCTGCACCAGGGCATCGCGCAGCACCGGCACGTCCGCCGCGCCGTCGTCCCACAGGTCCCAGGCAAAACGTTCGGCCATCGGCACTTGGGTCATGCCGGCGAAGTGGCGGGCCAGCTCTTCCTGTTCGCCACACAGCACGTTGACGCACAGGCGGCCATTGCTGCGGAAAACGTCGTGGGTGGCGCTGTTGCGGTTGACGCATACCAGCACCGTGGGCGGCGAGTCGGTCACCGAGCACACAGCGCTGGCAGTGATGCCGCAGCGCCCACCGGGGCCGTTGGTGGTGATGATGTTCACCGCAGCAGGCAGCTGCGCCATGGCGTTGCGAAAGTCGATTTGCTGCTGGCTCAGGTCGGCCATGTCGATGCCCCTTCCTTCAGGAGGACCGCTCTGAAGCGGCCCGTAGGTGATGGAACAAGACTAAGGCTGAGGGCACGGCGCAACCATTCCTGCGATCCCCATGGCGAGGTTAGGTTTCCGCTAGTCGACTAGGTGGTTTCTTTATCGCAAGGGCCCGCGACAGTGGGTATCCTGCTAACAGGCTGGAAAAAACACAGCCGATGCGTGCCGTGCGTTCGCGTGCGAAAACAATAATTAGAAATTTTCGTGGCAGCCCCTGATGGAAACCCGCAAACCGATTGTTTACATCGTTGACGACGACAAAGACCTGCGCACCTCGCTGGCCTGGCTGCTGGAGTCGGTCAGCGTGCAGGCGCAGTGCTTCGCTGGCGCCGAAGAATTCCTCAGCCAGTACGACCCCAGGCAGCCCGCCTGCCTGGTGCTGGATGTGCGCATGCCGGAAACCAGCGGTTTCCAGCTGCAGGAGATCCTCAACCAGCGCGGCAGCACCTTGCCGACCATTTTCGTCTCGGCCCATGGCGACATCCCGATGTCGGTCACGGCGATGAAGAATGGCGCGCTGGACTTCGTCGAGAAGCCCTACAACCCGCAGCAGATGATCGACCGCATCCAGGCCGCGCTCAAGACCGCCGTGCACGCCCAGGCCGATCAGCAGCAGCGCCAGAACCTGCAGGGCAAGCTGGCGCTGCTGACCAGCCGCGAGCGTGAAGTGTTGATGCTGGTGATCGATGGCAAGGCCAGCAAGGTGATCGCCCGGGAGCTGAACATCAGCGTGAAGACCGTTGACGTGCACCGCACCAAGATCAAGGAAAAGATGGGTGTGAGCAGCATTGCCATGCTGGTGCGCGAGGTGTTGCACCTGCCGGTGGATGAGCCGGCGCGGCATTGATCAATCTGCGGCAATCCTGAGGCCGCCTTCGCGAGCAGGCTCGCTCCCACAGTAGATCTGCGGTGAACACCGAGATCTGCTGTGGGAGCGAGCCTGCTCGCGAAGAACGACAACGCGGTCAGTGCTGGCTATAGCGCTTGCGATAGGCACCCGGTGACACGCCAAAACGCGATTTGAACGCCGACGAGAAGTAGCTGGAATCGGAAAAACCCCAGGCGTAACACAGTGCCGACAGCTTCTGCTCGACATCGGCACGGCGCAGGTTTTCCGCGCAGAAGTCCAGGCGCCGGTGCTTGATGTATTGCGCCACCACCAGGCCGCGCTTGGAGAACATCCGGTACAGGCCGCGCACGGAAATCCCCACTTCTCGGGCGATCAGTTCAGGGCACAGCTCTTCGTCGCTGAGGTGCGCGTCGATGAAGGCGATGATCTTGCGGAACTGCCGCTCATGGGGATCGGCATTGCTGTCACGGGCGCTGATCCCCGGCAGCAGCAGGCTGACCAGGGCGTCGAGCACGGCCTCGCTTTCCTGCATGTCCAGCCCTTCTTGCTGGCGGGTCTCCAGTACGAGCTTGTTGGCCATCGCCGCCAGAGGGCTGTTGGCGCCGATGCGCGTGGCGCAGTTCACCGCATTGAAGTGCGTACCACGCTCCACCACCTGGCGCGGCAGGATCAGCGACAACTGGCGCGAGTCATCGTTGTAGGTCATGTCGCTGGGGCGGCTGGCATCGATCAACGCGATGTCGCCACAGCCCAGTTGCGTGCGATTGTCGCCCTGTTCCAGGTGCGAGCTGCCGTGCAGCTGGAACACCGCGTAATAGTGGCCGTCGCTGCTGGTGCTGACGTCCTTGCTGGTGCGATACAGATGCACATGCGCCATGTCGACCACACTGAGGTTGATCGCGCCGCTGCGAAACTCCGTGAGTTGGCCGTAGAAGTCGGTGTCCAGCGCCCTGGCGTCAAAACGCCCGCAGGCCTGGTTCACCTGGCTCAACCAACTTTCGAACGCCTCATTGCGCACCGTCGATGCTGTAATCATGTCCGCAAAGCCTCACAGTTCTTGTTGTTATTCTCGACCGCTTCGCCGAGCGGTTCGGTAAATAGTGTTTCGTACTCCAGCCAACCCCTCCCTTGGCGGCCGCCGGGCCTCATTCAACAGACTCCGGCGTCGGCTTTCCAGCGCGCAAAGCGATTAAATGTCCAATACCAGACGAGCGGAAAGTGCCCGTGAAACGCAGGCGCAAATCTGCTGGTTGGAGGCCTTTTCCTTGTTGGAAAGGCAGTTGTCGCGGTGCTCCGGCACGCCTTCCAGCACTTCGACGATGCAGGTGCCGCAGATGCCTTCGCGGCACTCGGTGTCGATGTCGCAACCGTGGGCCTGTAATACGTCCACCAGGCTGGTGTTGGCCGGCACTTGCAGCACTACACCGGAACTGGCCAGCTGCACTTCGAAACTGCCGGCCGGAGCGCTGTTGGCCGCCGGATCCGCAGCGAAGTGTTCAAGGTGAATGGCCTCATCGGCGCGACTGCGCGCAGCCACTTCCACCACTTTTTTCATGAACGGTGCCGGGCCGCAGGTGTAGACGTGGGCCGCCGGGTTGGCGCGATCCAGGCATGCGCTCAATGCAGCGTCCAGATCGCCCGGTTCGACGCCGTAGTGGAACTCTACGTGATCGGCGAAATTCGTTGCCAGCAGTTCGGTAAACGCGGCGTACTGCGCCGAGCGGGCGAAGTAATGCAGGCGATACGGCTGGCCGCTTTCCGCCAGTCGATAGGCCATGCTCAACAGGGGCGTCACGCCAATGCCAGCGGCGAACAGCACATGTTCGCGGGCATCGGGATCGAGGCGGAACAGGTTGCGCGGCGCGCCCATTTCCAGCTCCATCCCCTCTTCCACTTGCTCATGCAGGGCCTGCGAGCCCCCGCGTGAATTTGCCTCTTTTTTCACCGCCACCAGATAGGCGCGGCGATCCTGTGGCGGACTGCACAGGGAATACTGGCGGGTCACGCCGGTCGGCCCGGTCAGGTCGACGTGGGCACCCGGTTCATAGGTGTCGAGCGGCTGGCCGTCACTGCGCACGAGGCGAAAGGAACGGATATCCTGCGCTTCTTCGACGATCCTTTCGATTTTCACCTTCATCATGGCATCACCTGAATACTGTTGTCTTGGGTACTGCATCCTGTAGGAGCGAGCATGCTCGCGATGAACCTGAGGTCGCCACGGGGTGTCAGGTTTCCCGTGTCATCGTTGACGACCATCGCGAGCGCGCTCGCTCCTACAGGGGGGCATTTTTCTGTGGCTTAGCGCATGAACAGGCCGCCGTTGACGTCCAGGCACGCGCCGGTGACGGACGTGGCGTTGTCGGCGATCAACAACAGCACGCTGTCGGCGATGAACGCCGGATCACCGAGGGTGCCGGCCGGGATCATTTTCAGGATCTGTTCCAGACGCTCCGGGGCCACGGTTTCACGCACGACCGGCAAGTCCAGCGGACCTGGCGAGATGCTGTTGACCGTCACCCCTTGCGGCGCCAGTTCACGGGCAAAGACTTTGGTCAGCGTCGCCACGCCGCCCTTGGCCGCCGCGTAATGCGCGCCGGTGGCGGTGCCGCCGTTTTGCCCGGCCAGGGAAGCGATGTTGACGATGCGGCCAAAGCCACGCTCGGCGAAGTGTGCGCCGAACACCTGGCAGGCGACGAAGGTGCCGCGCAGGTTGATCGCCATCGACTCGTCGAACTCTTCCGGCGTGATGTCCATCAGCGCCGCGACTTTCGATACACCGGCATTGTTCACCAGGATGTCGCAACCACCCCAGTGCTCGACCAGCACGTCGCGGGCATGCTGGAAGTCGGACTTGCTGCGCACGTCCAGCTCAATGGCGATAGCACTGGCACCGCTGGCATCCAGCTCGGCAGCCAGTTGACGCACGCCATCGAGGCGCACATCGGCCAGGGCGACGCGATACCCCGCCCCGTGCAGACGACGGGCGATGCACTCGCCCAGTCCGCGCGAGGCACCTGTTACAAGGGCTACTCGACTCATGATGTTGCCCTCACAGGAGGAAGCCGAGCGCGCTCAGGCTGTCGGTGGAGTTGATCAGCCGTACCACTTTGCGCTCCAGGGTCGGCACGCCATCGGTGAAACGGATGCGGTGGTTCAGGTCGGCCACGAACGGTGTGTGCACGCCGCGTTTGTAGGCGTACAGCAGCTGCGCCGAGTTGACTTCGACGATGTCACCGGCGGCTTCGACCAGGCGGAAACGCGAGATCGTGCGAATGGTTTTCGCCGCATCCACCGCCGACGGCGAATAGCCGGCGGTCAGGCGTTCGATGCGCAGGTCACGCATGCGTGCGTCGTCGTAGGCGTAGTTCAGCGTCGCCTCGAAGTCTTCGGTGTCCGGGTCGATCGGCACGATGTACTTGCCGCTTTCACTCCACAAGGTCGCCCACTCGGCGTAGTGCTTGTGGTCGAGCAGTTCGGCCTCGCGCCAGATGAATTCGATGGCCTGGGCCAGCGGGCCGGAAAAACCGTTCAGGGTGTCGTGATTGCTCATTGGCTCATCATCCTTTTCCACATGTCGTAGGCTCCGCGCATGCCGCCCTCGTCGGTGGCGTGGCTGACCTTGTCGCCGTTTTCAGCGGTGATTTCGCGGTTCAGGCCGCGGTTGACCAGGATTGGCGCATCGACGCCGGCGTACGAGCCACGCTGCACGCGGTCCCAGGCTTCGGCATCGTCAGGGCTGCCGAAACCGAACGGGCCCTGGAAGTGTTCGTGAATGCGCATGCGTTCGCGGTTGGCGATTTCCGGGCCGCCGTCCATGCCCAGGGCAACGTGACGGATCTCGGTTTCAGTGACCGACACCGGACGCAGCACGCGGAAGAACGACATCGACATGGCCACGTTGGGGAACAGGTTCAGGTTGAAACCGGCGCCGTGCAGCGAGCGCACGATGCGCCGTACCTGGTCGGCCGGCAGGGTCTTCGACAGTTCTTCAGTGACGTGGGCGAAGCGCTCTTGCAATTGTTCAGTGCCGTCGTCGTGATCAAGATCAACGTGCTCCGGCACCATCACCATCACACTGTGGCCGTTGCCCAGGGAGTGAGTGACCGCTTGCTCGTCGGTCATGAACGAAAGCATTTCCGAGGTTTCTTCATCCACCGACGACATGAACGACTTGTGCACGATCGGGAAGTGGTAACCGTCGGTGGTGTTTTCCAGCTGGATCTTCCAGTTGCCCTTGAAGCTGAACTTGTGTTCGCCCTGGGTCTTGATCGGGTAACCGGCGCCCTGCTTCATGAACAGGTCCATCCAGTGTTTGGCGCCGCCGAGGAAGTCTTCCAGCGGTTCGATCTCATCGTTGTAGCTGGCGAACACCATGCCGGCGTAACTCTCGACGCGCAGGCTGGTCAGCGGCAATTCGGACTTTTCCAGGATGCCTTCGTAGCCATCCGGATACGGCAGCGCACGCAGCTTGCCGTCCAGGCCATAGGACCAGCTGTGGTACGGGCAAGTGAAACCGGTGGCGTTGCCCTTGTGCTTCTCGCACACGGTGGCACCGCGGTGGCGGCAACGGTTTTCCAGCACGTTGATGTTGTTCTTCTTGTCGCGAACGACGATCACCGGGCGACGGCCAATGGTGGCGGTCTTGAAGTCGCCGCTGTTGCGCACTTCGCTTTCGTGGGCGACCCACACCCAGGTGCGGTAGAAAATCTTTTCCAGCTCGGCTTCGAACAGCGCCGGGTCGTTGTACAGCGAGACATCGACGCGGTCGTGCTGGACCAGCTCTTCGGGGCTTTTCGACGTTGCGATCAGCCGGTATTCATGAGTGCTCATGCGGTTCTCCTCATGGCTTCTTGTTAGATTTAAAGGATTGAGGCTTGCAGCTGCGCACCGAAGGCGCAGACCAGTTCGTCCTGACCTTTGCGACCGACAATCTGCAGGCCGACTTTCAGCCCGCCGCAATCGAGTTCCACCGGCACCGTCAGCGCCGGATGGCCACTGAGGTTGAAAGGACGCGCCAGCGGGGTCATGCCGGCCACGGCCTTGCTGCCGCTACGCGCTTCGCTCAGCGTGGGTGGAAGGCTCGGCAGCGTCGGCAACAGCAGCACCGCGAAGTCTTCCAGCGCGGCATCCACCTGTTGGGTAAAGCGAGTACGCACGATTTCTGCCTTTGCGAGCTCTTCACGAGTAGTGCGGCTGGCTGCGAGCAGACGGGTTTCCACATCGGCGCCGATCAGGCCCTTGCCGGTCAGGTGGCCGAACGCTGCCCAGTTTTCGAAATTGATCACGGTCAGGCCGGCGGCGAACGCCGCTTCGAACTCGCTCAATTGCAGGTGGCTGCGGCGCCAGCCCGCGCGGTCGGCGGCAGCACCGAGGCTGGCTTGCAGGTGCGCGTCGCAGGCCACTTCGAGGAAGCCGACCTTGGCGCCGTCACCTGGCAAACCTTGCACATTGAAGCCCGGGCAGATCACCTGCATGGCGGCGATCAGGTCGTCCATGGTCCTGGCGAACGGCCCCACGCAATCGAGGCTGGAGGCCAGCGGATGCGCGCCAACGCGGCTGACAC
This sequence comes from Pseudomonas sp. EB271-G4-1, assembly GCF_058791355.1. Lineage (NCBI taxonomy): Bacteria > Pseudomonadati > Pseudomonadota > Gammaproteobacteria > Pseudomonadales > Pseudomonadaceae > Pseudomonas > Pseudomonas sp. EB271-G4-1. The sequence goes on along the minus strand of NZ_JBYTEO010000013.1, from coordinate 62,497 downwards.
GGCCAAAAGTCGGTTTTAGTCCGGTGATACCGCAGCAGGCCGCCGGCACCCGCACCGACCCCCCGGTGTCGGTGCCGATAGCGATGTCCGCCAGGCCCGCCGCGACCGCCGAGGCCGAACCGCTGGAGGAGCCGCCCGGCACGCGGTCAGGGGCTTGCGGGTTGATCGGCGTGCCGGTCCAGTCGTTGATGCCGGTGACGCCAAACGCCAGTTCGTGCAGGTTGGTCTTGCCGACGATCTGCCAATTGGCTTTGAGAATCGCGTCCACCACTTCGGCGTTTTTCGTCGCCGCTGGTACGTCGGCAAACGCACGGCTGCCCGAGCGGGTCGGATGGCCGGCAATGTCGATGGAGTCCTTGATGGCCACGCGTTTTCCGCTGCCGCCGAGGAGGAATTCGCTGACGAAAGTACTCATGCATTCAGCTCCGTATTAAACAGCCGTTGCGTGCGAAAATGCGCGATCAGCCAGACGCCGTCGACACAGCGGAAATCGATGTTCAAGCGCGTGCCGAACAGTTCGCTGCGCTGATCGGCATAGGTGGAAATCTGCTGCATGATCCACTGCCCCTGCGCCGCGTTGCCGTCGACCAAGATCGACTCGCTGGTGAGGTAATGCAGGTTCAACTGGAAGTGATCCGACGGCGGCAGGTAACCACCGACAAACGCCGCCACGGCCTCGCGTCCACGATGCTGGCCGAAGGTCTGCGCGGTCTCGCGCCCCACGCCTTCCCAGATCGCATCGACGCAGAACAGCTCGGCCAGTTCGCTGACCTGGGTCGGCACCCGCGGCACGTCGCAGAGGTCCATGTAGCGCGCCATCAAGCGACGCACTGCGCTTTCCCCTTCGAGCGTCGCCAGACGCTGCAGCAAGGCCTCGTCCATGGCTTACACCTTGGCCGCGTCAGGGATGGTCAGCGGGCGACCGATGCGCGCTTCGACCTTGGCGTAGCGCCACAGGCTGTATTCGTTCACCGGCGTGGTGCGGAACAGGTTGCAGGCGTCGATGACCGACTGGTGGCAGTCGACGTCGGCCATGATGTACACGGTCCAGGGCGAGGTGGTCGAAGGGCCGACCATCAGGCGGTCGTCATCCATGGCGCCGAGCACGTTGATGCCGGGCATCGCGCCGAGATCCGCCATCATCCGGCTGAAGCCCTTCCATACGCTGAGGCCTTCGCCGGTAGGCAGGTCAAAAAAGTTCTGGGTGATGCCGATGCAGAAGACGACGCGCAACGGTTCTTGAGTGGTTTGAGTCATGTGTATTGATCCTTGAAAATGAAGCTCTGGAATAAAGTGTTCAGATGTAGCCCGGGAACGGCTGCACGCCGAGGAACACCGAGCCGGCGCCGTCATACAGCCCTTCGCTGAGGAAGGCGTGCTGGGTCACCACCATCGAGTCGCGCAGGTAACGCTGCAGTGGATGGCGCAGGTAAATGGCGGTGGTACCGGCCAGGCTGTAGGCGCTTTGCACCACCTCGGCGCCGGCCTGGGACACGTGAATGGCGGACAAGCGCAACAAGCTGGTCTGCTCCGGGGTGACCGGATTGCCGGCGAGGATCGAGTTCCATACCTGTTCGGTGGCGCTGTAGAAGAAGCCGCGTGCGGCGCTGAGCTTGGCTTCGGCCTTGGCGATTTCGATGCGCACATAAGCGCGGTCGGACAGTTTCGGCGCACCGGTGATACCGCTGCCGCCAGCCATGCGGCTGATTTCATCGAGGGCAGCGCGGGCAAGGCCCAGGTTGACCACCGCCAGCACTTGCGCGGCGTAGGCAATCGAGGGATAGCGGAACAGCGGTTCGTCGATGGTCGAGGCGCCACCGCGAATGAACGTCCAGCGTTCGTCGACGCGCTTGTCGGACACGCGCAGGTCGTGGCTGCCGGTGCCCTTGAGGCCGACCACGTCCCAGTTCTCGATGATCTCTACCTGCTGCGGACGGAACACCGCGGTGCGTGGCTTGCCGCCCGCAGCACCGATGCCCACGCCCAGCAAGTCCGCGCCCATGCAGCCGCTGGCGAATTTCCAGGTGCCGTTGACCTGATAGCCGCCTTCTACCGCCTCGGCCGGTTGCAAGGGAAACAGGCCGCCGGCGAACACCAGGTCCGGGCTATCGGCGTAGAGTTCAGCCAGGGTTTCGCGTGGCAAAGCCGCCAGATAGACGCCGGCACTGCCGAAACTGGCCACCCAGCCAGCGGAGCCGTCGGCCTCGGAGATGCGTTCGATCATTTGCAGGAACTTCGCCGGCGCCAGGGCGTCGCCGCCGTAGCATTTCGGCGTGGCGGCGCGGTAGATGCCCACCTGCTTGAAGCGTTCGATCATGTCCCGTGGCACATGGGAAACGCTGTCGAATTCGTTGCGACGTTGGCGCACTTCTTCCAGCACCTGCGCAAAGGCCGGGCTGTCGACGACATTCTCGTCAACACCGATCGGTGCGTCTTGTTGCACGACCGCTGAACGCAGCATGGGCTTTCTCCGTTTTGCTTATTGTTAGTGGGGGCCACACCGCACCGCTGTCTGTAGGAGCTGCCGAAGGCTGCGATCTTTTGATTTTGTTTTTGGATCAAGATCAAAAGATCGCAGCCTTCGGCAGCTCCTACAGATAAAGGCGTGGTCACCCTTGCATTGCGGTCCAGTGTAAAAACCGGATGCCGGCGCAACTATTGGTGCGTGCAGCCCCCCGCCTAAAGAAATCCCCTAGATCCACACCGGTTACCTCTGAGCGCATGCCGCTGTGCGAGCAGGTATAAAACGCCATACTGCAAATCTCTGCCGCCAGGGGCCGTGTGATGTACCAGCCAAAACCGAACGACTTCCATGCGCTGATCGAAGCCATGCCGCTGTGCATCATTCTTCACGATGCGCAGACCAAGGAAATTCTCTGGGCCAACGCCGCCGCCCTGGCGGCGCTGGGTTTTACCCTGGAGGAATTGACGCCGCTCAAGGCCCCGGACATGACCCGCGACGCACCCAAGTACCGGCGCTCGGTGGGCCTGCGCTGGCTGGAAGGTGCTGCGCGCACCGGCCAGCGCGCCATCGAGTGGTGCTATCGCTCCAAGCAAGGGGTGGAGATTCTTTCCGAGGCCGTGGCGACCCTGGTGCATCTGGACGGTCGGGATGTGTTGATGGTGCAGTTCCGCGACATCTCCAAGGAGGACAAGGTCAAGCGCGACCTCAAGCGTTTCGAAAGCCGGCTCAAGGCCTTCATGCAGGATCTGGCCGAGGGTGTGGCGGTGCTCGGTCCCGAGGGCGATATCGGTTTTATCAGCGACTCCGGCGCGCACTTGCTCGGCAGTGAAGTCCATCCGTTGATGGGCCAGAACTTCCTGGCCTGGTGCGACGAGGCTTCGCGCCAGCGCCTGCTGCAAAAATTCGCCCATGAGACGCCGGAACACACGCCCTTCAACGTGCATTACCAAGTGCAGCGCCAGGACGGCGAATGGCGCTGGCATGACGCAACGTGCCGTTATATAGAGATTGAAGACGACCTGGTCGGCCATCTGCTGCTGTTCCGCGACGTCACCGAGCAGGTGCAGGCCGAAGACGCGCGGCGGGTCAGCGAGCAGAAACTCGAATACCTGGCGCGCTACAACGCCATGGGTGAAATGGCCGTGGCCATCGCCCATGAACTGAGCCAACCGCTGGCCGCCACGCGCAACTTCATCGAGGGCGCGGTGATTCGCCTGGGCACCGCAGCCGACGCCGATCAAGGCGTCACCTGGGGTTTGCAGAGCGCCGTGCGGCAGATCGAGCACGCCTCGGTGATCATCAAGAGCGTGCGCGACTACGTCGTTAAACTGGAGCAAAGCGAAGAGCTGATCGACCTCAACGAACTGCTGCGCGAAACCCGCTACTTCATCAGCCTGCGAGCCGATCCGAGCCTGGTGCGCGTGGAAGTCGTGACCTCACCCGAGCCGCTAAGGGTGAGTTGCGAGAAGGTGTTGATCGGCCAGGTGATCCTCAACCTGGCGTTCAACGCGATCGAAGAAATGGCCGACCTGCCGCTCGAACGTCGGATTTTGCGCATTCATGCCAGCGCCGCCGACGGTGTGGCGCTGGTGCGCATCGAGGACAACGGCCGCGGCATCCAGGCCCAGGCGCAAGAGAAGCTGTTCGACGGCTTCTTCTCGTCCAAGGTCAGCGGCAACGGCATTGGCCTGGCGCTGTGCAAGAACATCATCGGCCGTCACCGGGGCGATATCTGGGCGCAAAACCTGGAGCCTTGTGGTGCGGTATTCAGCTTTTCCCTCCCCCTGATCCCCCCCGCGATCTGATCGTTCCCACGCTCTGCGTGGGAACGATCCCCCCCGACACTGGCACAGATACACAAACACTTGGCAGGCAGGGCAATTCCCGCGATTGCCGGGCGAGGCACTATTCGATGGTCAGAATCTGCCCACTCACCCGCGATCCGCGTTACCAATAATTCAGGAAGTTCCCCTTATGCGAACAAACAGGATCTCCGTACAGTCAGCGCTAGGCCTGAGCCTGCTTGTACTCGGCTTGAACAGTGCCCGCGCGGATTTGCCCGCCGACACCGGCATCGGCCAGACCACCCTGGCCTTCCCCGCTGAACCGCACCGGGCATTCGTCGTCGATGTCGAGTTCGAAAGCTTCGTCGCCGGCCGTGTCACCGTGGTCGACCCCGACCAGAAACGCGTGCTCGGCATGGTCCCGACCGGCTTTGCCGCGCCTTCGGCCCTGAGCCATGACGGCAAGCTGATCTACAGCGCCGACATCTGGTATTCGCGCGGCACCCGCGGCACCCGTACCGACGTGCTGACCGCGTGGGACAGCTCGACCCTGTCGCCGGCCTGGGAAGTACTGATCCCGAACAAGCGCGCCGAATCGCTGACCCAGCGCTACGGCCTGAAGACCAGCGGCGATGACCGTTTCGTCTACGTCTACAACTTCACCCCATCGACCTCGGTCACTGTGGTCGATACCCAGACCAAAGCGGTTGCCTCGGAAATCGCGATTCCCGGTTGCGTGCTCAACTACCCGGTGGGCAAGCGTCGCTTCGCCTCGCTGTGCGGCGACGGCAGCCTGCAGGTGGTGACCCTCAACGATCAAGGCCAGGAAAACGCGCGCAACCGCACGCCGTTCTTTGACCCGAACGCGGAAAAACTGGTGGAGCGCGCGGTCAACGTCGGCGACACCTACTACTTCACCACCACTACCGGCACCGTGCGCGCCGTGGATTTCTCCGCTGACACGCCGAAAATCCTGCCGAGCTGGTCGCTGGTCACCGACGAAGAGAAGAAAGCCGGTTGGGCCCCGGGCGGCTGGCAGCTGATGGCGGTCGCGCCGAAGCTGAACCGCTTGTACGTGCTGATGCACGACGCCCACGAACCGATGAAGTGGGAAGACCCGAGTCCCCTGATCTGGGCCTTCGATCTGAAGACTGGCAAGAAAATCGCCACCCTGGAAGCACCGGTACCGGTGTGGAGCATGCAGGCTACCGGCGACGACAAGCCACTGCTGCTGGGCACCGACGTTGAAGGCGGCTTGCAGATCTTCGACCTCAAGACCAACCAGCACACCGGCAGCATGGCCAAGGTCGCAAAAACCGCGACCCAGGTCATGAGCTACTAACAGGGATCAGGCCATGCAATCAGATCCGATCTTCATCATTGCCAGCGCCATCGCCATTGCGGTGCTGCTGGCCAGTGCCGCGACCCACAAGGTGCGAGCGCCAGCGCGCTTTCGCAAACAACTTGCCGATTATCAACTGCTGCCCGACGCGCTGGTGCGCCCGATCGCGCGGTTGATCCCGCTGCTGGAACTGGCCATTGCGTTCGCGTTGCTGGTGCCGGTCAGCCGCCCCTGGGCAGCGTTGAGCGCGGCCAGCCTGCTGGCGCTGTACGCCGCCGCCATCGGCATCAACCTGTGGCGTGGGCGTCGCGACATCGACTGCGGCTGTGCAGGTCCCGACCAGGCGCAACCGCTGCGCCCGGTCCTGCTGCTGCGCAACAGCGTGCTGGTGGCGCTGGCATTGCTGGCAAGCGTAGCGCCGGTAGTGCGCGACATGACTGTGTTCGATGGCTGCGTGACCCTGGCTTCGGCCGCCGTCGCGCTGCTCATCTACGCCGCGGCCGATGGCCTGGCGGCGAACTCCCCTCTTCTGCTCAAATTGATTGGTAGGTAATCACAATGGAAGGCTTGATAGTTTCCAACGTTCTGCTCTGGGTATTGCTGGTGGCCGTGGCGTTCGTCGTCATGGGCCTGGTCCGTCAGATTGGCGTGTTGCACGGCCGTCTGGCCCCGGCCGGCGCGCTGATGATGGACAAAGGCGTGGCCGTCAACGAAGCCGCACCGCAAGTGACCGCTGCTGACCGTAATGGCCGCCCGGTGAACTTCGGTTATGCCGGCGAGAAATCGCAACTGCTGTTCTTCCTCTCGCCGACTTGCCCGATCTGCAAATCCCTGCTGCCGGCGATCAAATCCATCGCCAGGGAACAAGCCAGCACGCTGGACGTGGTGTTCGTCAGCGATGGCGACATGGACGCCCAGCAAGCGCTGATCCGCGAGCACAAACTCGAAGACGCCACTTATGTAGTCGGCCCGGAAGTGGGCATGACCTACCAGATCGGCAAGCTGCCGTACGCAGCCCTGATCGACAAGTCCGGCACCCTGCGCGCCAAAGGCCTGGTCAACTCCCGCGAGCACCTGGACAGCCTGTTCGAAGTCGAGCACCTCAAGCACGCGACGCTGCAGCAATACCTCAATGCGCAACCCCACGACCACGCTCATGACCACAGCCACGGCCATAGCCACTGATAAGGCAGGGAGACCTTCATGAAACTGCTGGATCTGTTATTCGAACGCTCCTCGCGCCGTGTTGCCGACACGACTTCGCGCCGCAAACTGCTGGCTCGCATGGGCTCGCTGATCGTCGCCGGTGCCGCCCTTCCCGTGCTGCTGCCGCTGGATCGCACCAGCAAGGCGCTGGCCGCCACTGACCCGAAAGCCGGTGACCCGGGTGATCCAAACAGCTGTGACTACTGGCGCTACTGCTCCATCGACGGCTTTCTGTGCAGCTGCTGCGGCGGTTCGGTGACTTCCTGCCCACCGGGCACCGAGGCCTCGCAAGTGACCTGGATCGGCACCTGCCGCAACCCGGCCGACGGCAAGGACTACATCATTTCGTACAACGACTGCTGCGGTAAACAAAGCTGCGCCCAGTGCGCCTGCACCCGTAACGACAGTGAAGAACCGGCCTACCGCCCGTTCAACAACAACGATGTGAACTGGTGCCTGGCCGCCAAGTCGCACATCTATCACTGCACCGTTTCGATCATCCGTGGCGTGGCGGTCTGACACGCACCACCGCCGGTTGCCCACGCGATCGGCGTTTTTTTTTAAAAGATCGCAGCCTGCGGCAGCTCCTGGATTGACCGCGTGCTCCTGCAGGAGCTGCCGCAGGCTGCGATCTTTTCAAGGCACAACAAATAAGGGGTTCGAAATGCGTCGTTTGCTAATCCTCGGCCTGGCCTGCGCCCTGACCACCCCGCTCGCCCAGGCCCGGGCCATCCCCGACCCTACGCAGCGCCACGCGCCGGGCAACGAGGAACTGCAAAAGCCCATCGCCGAAGCTGGCTACAGCGTGGGCGTTAACTATCAGTTGCAATGTGCCGGTTGCCATCTGGGCAACGGCATGGGCTCAGCGGCCAATGACACCCCGAGAATGACGGGATTTGTCGGCAACTTCCTGAAAGTCCCGGGCGGCCGTGAATTCCTGGTGCGCGTGCCAGGCATGTCGCAATCGGCGTTGAACAACGCGCAGTTGGCCGACCTGCTCAACTGGCTGATGCGCGAGGACGGCATGGCCGGTAAAAGCCGACCCGCCGATTACCAGCCCTACAGTGCCGACGAAGTGGCGGCGCTGCGTGCCAAAACCATGCTCAACCTGCCAGGCACCCGCGCCGAACTGATCGACAAAATGCGCGCCCAAGGCATCGCCATCGAAGACGGCATGAGCAACTGATAACGCTGCTTGTTCGCAGCCGACGTCCCAGGTCCTCCCGCCCATCCAGGCAGACAATCCAGTTTCTACCGATGGTCGTCCAGTCACTCCAAAAGCAGGCCGCCCGGTGCCTGCGTGCATGCCGCAGACTAAACTTCGTCCATTGCGTGAATGAATCCACACTGCTGCTAAAGTGATAGCACGGGATGCCGCGTTCTCCCCAGCTTTGCGAATTTCGGTGGAAGGAGGATTTCTCGACTATAAGTAGCTTGCCGTTGAGGCTAAAGCTCTGAAACGAAGGTGGTTTTGACCTGGATCGCGTTCGGGTTGGGCGCGAGGGGGCAGCAAAAATGGGATCTGATCATGATTTTTGAGCCGAGCAGTAGCCGTTCCGTACTCCAGCGAAGAAGCAGTACCAGTATCTTTATCCAGGCAGGCCTCGATAGCCTCGCTGTCACCGGTGTCGCGTGGTACCTGATTGTTTATCACATAGGTTTCATCACCCAGGCTTATGTGATCATGGTCCTGTTGCTACTGGGGGCGCTTGCCGTCGTCTACGACCACTACGCAATTTATCGAAGCAATGTCGTGTTTGCCGTCAAGGCCTTCAAACTGTTCAAGGCGTGGACCGCCGCTTTTTGTTTTCTCGTCGCCATGGCCTTTCTTACGAAACAAAGCGAACAGTACTCACGCTTGCTGGTCGGTGAGTTGTTCGTCATCGGTTATTTCGCCCAGCTGCTTTTGCACCTCGCGACCCGTGAATTGCAAAAGAAGTTCCTGGCGCACCCCACCCAACGGGACAACGCACTGATCATCGGCTCGGGAGAGCTGGCGGACTTCCTGCACCAGAAAATCAGCAACAATCCCTGGTTGGGTGAACGGGTAGTCGGCTCCGTGTTGATCGGGGCGGCCGATGACCGGGGCAAGGATGGTTCGGAAAACCCCAACCGCCTGGCGATACTCGGTCATATTTGCGATCTTGACGACCTGGTCGTCCAGCATTCGATCCGCACCGTTTACTTCGTCACGCCACTGGACGGCTCCCAGGTGATCAAGGATGTTTATCTGAAGCTGTTCGACAAGCACATCTCGGTCAACTGGGTGCCAGACATCTTTTCCCTGCGCTTGATCAACCACAGCGTTCGGGAAATCGCCGGCATTCCGGTGCTGACCTTGTCCGAGACGCCACTGATGGGCATGCGCCTGCTGCTCAAGAACCTTGAAGACCGCGTGCTGGCGTTTCTGCTGTTGCTGATTGCGGCGCCAGTGCTGGCCATCGTGGCCATTGCCATCAAGCTCGACAGCCCGGGGCCGGTGTTCTTTCGCCAGCAACGGATGGGCTGGAGTGGCGGACCGTTTCGCATCTGGAAGTTCAGGAGCATGGTGGTTCATCAGCCTGAAGACGGTGTAGTCAAGCAAGCACAAAAGAATGATCCGCGCATGACCCGGGTCGGCGCCTTCATTCGACGCACCAGCCTGGATGAGCTGCCGCAGTTGTTCAATGTGCTGATGGGTGAAATGTCCCTGGTCGGGCCGCGTCCGCATGCCATCCAGCACGACGCGCAGTATTCACCCGACATTGCCGACTACTTTGCCCGCCACAACATCAAGCCAGGCATTACTGGCCTGGCTCAAGTGCGTGGCTATCGCGGTGAAACCAAAGACATCGAACAGATGATTCGCCGGGTGGATTCGGACATCGAATACATCAACAACTGGTCGCTGTGGCTCGACTTCGTCATCCTTGCCCGGACAGTGACAGCCTTCTCCGGCAAACATGCCTACTAGTCGTATCTTGATTGCATGAGCCGCCCGGTAACGCTGACGACCAGCGTTACCGGGTTAAGCACGAGGCCGCAAAAGCGTCAGGCCGGGAACAGGTCGAGGGTGCGCTCAACCTCATCGGGATCGATCCGGAAACCTTCGCCGTCCGGGGTGCCCACCACAAAACCGAAGTTTTGCTGATCACGATCCGTCAGGTACTTGAAGAAGCAGACGAAACGATCAGGGGGTTGCAGGACCAGCAGCGAACCACCGGGCGCAAGGACATTGACGCCGTGTATGAGTTGACTGCCTTCGATGCCGATCACGGTCCTGGCGCCGGCACAAGCCGCGACGATGGTCGCCACATCGGATTTCGAGGGGTCGATGATGCGAAAACCGCGGCGCTCGCGCAGGCGTTCAGCCAATTCCAGTTCATTGCGCAGCAACCGCAACTCACCCTTGTTGCCCCGCAGCACGAACACCCCTGGGTGCGAATTGACGTTGACATGGGACAACAACTTGTCCGTCATTGCGCGAAAGCGCATGTGCTTGTGGCGGTTCTGGCTGATGTCGTCAAAAATCACCAGTTCACGAAAAAATGCGTTGCGCATACGCAGCGGATTCATGCCCAGCCACTTTTCATAACCGGGGGCGTGAAGTATCCCGTGCCGGGTTACGCTGACTTCGGTTTCAGCGAGTTCCGTGGTCACCGGAACGCCGAGCTGGCTCGCCATGGGATAGGTGATGCAATCATCCACCATCCACGATCCAAACCACTTATTGCCGCCCACAGTGCAATACATCGCTGCGCGATCGATTTCGTGTTCTATGCGAATCTTCGGCAACCAACCGGCCCTGGGCGATAACCAGGATTTGGCATCACCTTTGTAAAGCGCGCCGTCGATCAGCCAGGCGTCCTTGAGCAGAAAGGCGCGAGTGGGGCCGTGCTGCACGAGCCCGTTGCCCTCCATGGTGCGACGGGGATGCTCGAAGGGATAAAACTGCCATCCCGTCACGCGTTCAAGCTGGTTGGGCAGGTAAAAAGCAGGGGGTGCAATCGATTCATCAGGGGGAGCCACATCCCAGGTTTTTACCGCGACACTTTGCAGGTCCAGCGGCGCTTTCCTGGCAACTTTCTCCTTGAACATGTGTTTATACGCAGCAAAACTCCATTTCGCCCCAGCGCCGCTCACCAACATATTCGATTGCGACATAAGGATTACCACTCTAATGCGTTTAAATACAATTAGCGCTTGTCGTCCTTGTGCGCACTATCAAACTCCAGTCAATTGCAAATAATACTTTCCATGACAGGTGGTACCTTCAGATGACCGTATCGAGCGCGTAAAGTCTCGAGCAGTTGTTCCGGTGGCGCCTTGGCGCAATGAAGATAGACCTTGCTCAGCCCGCCAAATCCCATTTCGCGATAGCGCTCGGCAATATCCTCATCACTTTGCCCGTCCGGCAAACCCAGATGCAGGGTGAGTTTTTTACCCTCTACGGCAAACAAGGGTGTTTCCCAAAGAAATTGCGCGACGCCCACCTTGGGCAGCCGGACAAACAGATAGCCGTGGTTATTCAGGGTATCGACATCGCCGCCACGCCTTCTTTTCCATTCCAGCAAGCCGTCGTCCGGGCGCGCCAGGCAAGTGCCGATATCGTAATAATCAAAGCCGTTTTCCAGCGCCCATTCCAGCGCCATGAAGGTGGTGATCGAATTGATTTCCCTAAGCTTTTTCGCATTCGAATAGACTGTTTCGGGGTAGCCAAAACGGATCGTGCTCCAGTAGCGCTTGCCCGCGCGGGTAATCACGCAGCCAAGGTGACAGGCGACCACCTCGTCTTCCAGCAGCACCAGGTCCAGGCGGCCGGCGGTTTTGGCCACCCTTCGCACCTCCTGCTGCTCAATTTGCGAAGCAGACGTGCCATGCCTTGCGCTGGCATAGGGTTGCAGCATGCCTTGGTCGGCGCTTTCGATTTCATCGTCGTTCAACGCCTGTTTAAGGCGATAGCGCAAACGGTTCTTGCGAAGATTGCGCCGCAGCTCAGAGTTATATCTTGCGGTGATGTCCTCGATCGAGCGGCCCAGAGGAACTACGGCGCTGAGATATTGGGGCACACAGAGTGCGCCCGGCGTCGGTATTTCACTGACGAACACCGTTATGCCTGGTTTATTCGCCCTAAGTTGCTGATTGGCAACCTGAGGTTCAGCACCCATGAGAACTTTCACAAATTCACGCTGTGCCTTACGCCCCATATAGAGAATGTCGTAAGGACTCTCTTCGCGCAGCTTGAACCTGACAAATTCCCAGCGCCAAAAACAGGCTCGGCCGGCAATATCGCGCAGCCAGGCATGGGCTTTCCGCAGTTCAAAGCGTACCGACGGCGTAATCAACTGACGCAACAGTCCCTTTACATATTCTTTCATTTGGTATTAACACTAAATGATTAAGGAAGATTATTCGAAAGTTCGAATCAAGGAATAACGAACTGAAAATCAGGCTTTAACACGATGATGGCCGGCGTCAAACTTTCGTCGCCATTCGCACCAAAGGCGAAACAAATTATTACCGCGTCAGCAAGTCGTCGCTTACATGAGCAGTAAAGATGCTACGCCGGAGTTTTGCAAGATATTACGCTGCCGAGCCTGTTCTTACGGCACGCACCTCACCCCCGGGTCGGTACCGGGCAGGCAAGCGTTCTCAATATGAACAGAGGGTTACCGACCACATAACGACTGAACAGCCGCTTGGGTTCACTGAGCAGCCTGAATACCCACTCGCAACCCAGGCCTCGCACCCATTGCGGAGCGCGACTCACCTTGCCGCCGAGAAAGTCCAGGATCGCCCCGCCACACACGATCAGGCAGGGCACGCCGCTGGCCGCCAGCCGGGCGGCAACGATTTCCTGCTTGGGCATGCCCATGCCCAACACCACCAGTTCCGGCTGATGTTGCCGGGCAAGTTCGAGGTAGGTCTGCACATCGTCGAAACCATGGTGGACAGACACGACATTGACTGCCAATGCCGTTTGGCAATGCTTTGCCGCATGGGCCAGGAAAGGCTCTTGCGTGCCCCATAACGCAACGCGCCGTCCTTTATAGGCCGACAGTAACTTGGGGATGAAGTCCGTGCCGTTCATGTTCAACCCCGGCTCCCTGCCCATTCGGCGAAACAGGATCGACATGCCGGAGCCATCGCGCAGCAATACGTCGGCGGCCGACAGTGCCTGGTAGTAGGCATCGTCCCTGGCAACCAGGTTCATCGCATGGGCGTTGACGAACCCGAGCACCGTTGCCCGCTGCGGCCAGGCCAATGCCTCGATCAAGCGCTGCTCTTGATCGCTATCGCCGATGACCTTGAGTGACTGGATGATCGTTTGCCAGTTGTGCTGCCAGGCCAATGCGCGCATCAGGAGTCATCTCGCTTGGAGCGCACCCATTCAACCTGGCGTTTAACCAGGAAGCCCAGGTACAGGGGGATTTTCTTCAGTGCGTAGAACGGTGCGTACAGCAACGCGGAAAACGCGATGATGGCGCGACCGAACTGACTCCACGCCAGCAAGATGGTCATCATCAACATGACCACCCCCACCGATGCGATCAATGCCGGCAGCCATGCACCGAACAGCAGCAACACCAACCAGGACAGGACAAACGCCGCGCCCAACAACAACGTCAGCAACGCCAGTGGCGGCACCAATAGATCCAGGGTCATGGCCAGCAGGTTGAAGTTGCGTCGGGCAAGCGACTCCACCAGTAATTTTGGCGCGTCGCCCAGGATCACGCCCAGGTGACCATGCTCCCAACGCGTACGCTGGGTCGTGAGGCCTTCGTCACTGCGCGGGAAATAGCTGGTCACCAGGGCATCAGGGCAAAACATCGGTGGCTTGCCGCTGCGACAGAAATCCAGGCCCATTTTCAGGTCTTCGACGATGTGACCACTGGCAAGCGTGATCAAGGGCAGGTCCCGCCAGACGAACGCCATGCCCGTGCCCATCAACTGACAGGGCAACCCCAGCCGAGCCCAGCCTTGCGGTCGCACCCGATTTTTGACGCACCAGGCAAACTCGGCGATCTGCACTTTCAGCCCCGAACCCGCTGGCGCACGCATCAGGTCAAGCGCCTGGGTCGGCCGCCCCGAGTCGATGCACTGTATGGCCAGGCGTTCGATGAAGCCCTCGTTCACCTGGCAATCGGCATCGACAATGATCAGCACGTCCGGCGCATCACCAGCCAGGTGACGCGCGCCAAAATCCAGTGCATAGCCCTTGCCACGCTGCTGGGCATTGCTGCGTTCCACTACCTCCGCGCCGGCCGCACGCGCCATCACGGCGGTGTCGTCCGAGCAGTTGTCGGCGACCACCAACAGACGATCGCCCTCCTGCAGTTGCGGGCGCAGGCAATTCAAGGTGGCCTGGATAATCGAGGACTCATTGTGGGCCGGCACCAGCACCGCGACCCGAGGTCGCGGGCGTTGTGCGAGTGCTTGCGCACGCACCGGCAAGCCAGCCAGCAGCACCTGCACGAACAGCACCAGTACCGGCAGGAGGATGATCGCCAGCGGTACGCCGAGTAGCCAATTGAGGAATGTGATCATGCTTGCGCCTTGAACAGGTGAGCCAACTTGGTCGCTTCGGTATCGATATCATGGCGCTCCAGCACACGCTGATAAGCCGCTTCGCCCATGCGCTGCAACTGCTCGACCGGCTGCGCCAGGCAGTCCGCCAGCGCCACCGCCAACTCTTCCACCGCGCCCGCGGGAAACAGCCAGCCGTTCTCGCCCTGGCGCACCAGCTCGGGAATGCCCGCTACATAAGTGGTCAGCACCGGCCGGCGCAACGCCATGGCTTCCATGATGACCACCGGCAAGCCTTCGGCGAAGCTGGGCAGTACCAGGGCCCGCGCGGCGAGAATTTCCATGCGCACCTGTTCGCTGCTGATCCAGCCGGTGATTCGCACACGCGATTGCAGGCCGTGCCGGGCAATCAATTCTTCGATCTGCGGGCGCATTTCGCCGTCGCCAGCCAGGACCAGTTCGAATGCCACGCCTTGTTCGGCCAAGCGGCGAGCGGCCTCCAGCAACAGCAATTGGCCCTTCTGCTCACACAGGCGCCCCACGCAAACCAACCGCGGCGCAGACGGCACCGCCACTGCGGGCACATCGTGAAAGGCCCGCTCCAGGCCACAATGCACAACCTTGACCCGAGCCCAATGCGCCGGGTCGACCCAGCGATACAACTGGCTGCGCCCATAGGCACTGATGGCCGCGACAAACGCCGAGCGCCGGACTTTCTCGCCCAGGTGAATGAACTGCGGTTTGTCGAACTCTTCCGGACCATGCACGGTAAAACTGTACGTCGGCCCGCCAAGTGCGTTGGCCAGCATCACCACTTCGGTCGAGTTGGTGCCGAAGTGGGCATGCACGTGCCGGGCACCGAACGCCTGCATCCAGGACAGCACGCGGCAAGCTTCGAGCAAATAGACCAGATGGTACGGCCAGGAACGATCGGCGCGCCGCCCCATGCGCAGCGCCAACCACAGCGTCGAAAAGAACCGCCGCGGTTGGGTACGCAGCACCTGCAGCGCAGGTCGCAGCAGCGCTTTGACGCCGTCCGCCAGCACGTATTGGGTCTTGCTGCGTTCAGACTCGTCCTCGGTGTCCACCAATTCGGCATCCCAGCCTCGCAACGCGATGCGTTGGACCTCAAAGCCCTGGCGCTCCAGCGCCAGGATCTCGCGACGAATGAAGCTATGGCTGACCTTCGGGTATTGATTGATGAAATAAGCGATACGCATGGGCACCCGGCTTGAATGTCGTCGAAGTTGTTACTGCAGGTACCCCCACAGTAGTCCAGTAACCGGTCACGTCAATTCACTGCGTAGCTGCCTTTCAGCACCTGGTCGATCCTGGTGAAGGTATCGTCCAGCAGCTCATAGCGCCGGCGATACATGGCGCGTTTTTTTGAAGCAATGGTTTCCAGCGGCTTTCTGGACGAAGCCATGGGGATTTCAAAAAAGTCTTCGCGCGCAGACGGTGTCGCCCCGTGCTCAAGCCAGATCGAATCATAATTGGCGGCCAGCTCCTGGGCTTTGTGCGCACCAAAATACGGGTGGCGATGATGACGATAGACATCCCCTACCGCGTAGATTTTTCCGACGCCGATATGGCTGGCGATGTACTTGATCACTTCAATCAGAAAGCTCCTGGGTCGCAGGCCTTCGAAGTCCTTGGTGACATCCCGGTAGATGGCCAGCGATCTTTCGCTCTCGATGCCTTTATGGATGCCCTGCACGGCACCGATGAAGATGCACAGCTCACCCTCCGTGCAGCACAAGGTGAAGGCGATCGAGGCAATGCGCAGATCGCCCTGGAACAGATTCAGCACCAACTCGCCTTCACGCATGAACCAGAACGGGCGGTCCAGTACCAACGTGCAACCATCGGACCACGCCGTCAGGTCGCTCAGGACCAGGCTGTCGTCGCGCCCGAACAGCAGTAATTGCGGGCAGCTTTTCGTGACCACCTCGTAATGCGAGGCCATCACGCCCAGTTTGTCCTGGGAGTTCCAGCTTTTGCTGATGTAGGGCCAGTGGATAACGCCCAGGCAATCGCCGCCGAGTCTCTCGATGCCGGTATCGCCCAGCGCGTTGGACATGCGCCCGAAAAACAGATTCAACTCGGTCCAGTTCTTGCCCACCAATAGCACAAACTTGAGTTTGTTCTTCAATGCCCTCAGGGAATAGCCAGCGTGCACGGAGAAGACGCTTTTGACGATCATCCAATAGTCCATCGAAGTCTCACTTGTATTCGATCAATGCGGATTTGCCGGCACCGAACCTGTTCAAAAGAAACTTGACCTGCCCGAACATCTCGGGAAATTTGCCCAGCACGAGGAAGAACGCCAGTAGCCAGTTTTGCCGCGCAGGGCCAGCGCCCCGCCGGGCCAGGCGCGCGACCTGCAGCGGATAGATCAACAGCAGCAACAACCCGGGCCAGCCCAGCAGCAGCGTGGCAATGACCGTCGCCAGCGGCACGCCCAAGCCCCAGAACCAGGCGCGGCGCGACTCGCGGCGCCAATGGCGCTCCGGTGCGCCACCGTGTAGAAACGCGCCCTCGGCGAAGGCATAGCCGCCGCGTAAGGTGCGCCGCCACCATTGGCCGAAGCGGGTCATGCTCGCATCGTGCAAAGTCATTTCCGCAGGCAAGCGCCAGACCTTCCACCCCTTGGCTCGCAGCCGCACGCAGAGCTCCGGTTCTTCCCCGGCAATCAGGTCCGGGCGATACCCGCCCGCAGTGGCGAAGGCGTCCGCGCGCATCAGTGCATCGCCACCGCAGGCGCTGGTCGCACCGGTTGGCGTATCCCATTCGAGGTCGCACATCAGGTTATAAATGGAGCGCTGCGGAAAACGTTCGCGGCGCCGCCCGCAAACCACCGCCACCTCAGGCCGGGCCTCAAGAAAGGCCTGTGCATGGGGTAGCCAGCTGGCAACCACCTCGCAATCACCGTCGACGAACTGCACATGACGCATCGATGGCAACAGCCGTTGCAGCCGGGCGAAACCTTCATTGCGTGCACGTGCGGCCGTGAAGGCAATGCTCATGTCCAGTTCAACCACCTCGACACCAAGCCTTCGGGCCATCTGTACTGAACCGTCGGTGGAGCCCGAGTCGACATAGACGATCTGCTGCGCCGCACCGACCAGCGAAGCCAGGCAACGCTCGAGTCGCTGGCCTTCATTGCGACCGATGACAACGACCCCAACCCCCGTCGTCACCGTGTTCATGAGAATTGCTCGGCATCGGCAAGCTTGCGCTGCTTGATGGTCGCCGGCACGCCGACCGCCACCGAGTTGTCAGGCACATCGGTCAACACCACGGCATTGGCGCCGATCACCACATTGTTGCCGATGCGGATATTGCCCAGCACCTTGGCGCCGGTACCGATATCGACGTTGTTGCCCATCACCGGGGCGATCGGCTCCTTCACGTTCTTGAGCCCGACGACTACGCCGTTGCGGATACGGCAGTCATCGCCGAACTGCGCATAACCACTGATCACGATGCCGCCGAAATGATCGATGACGAAGTTGCGCCCGACCACCACCTCGCACGGCAGCTCGATGCCCGTTACGATCTGCACCAGCTTGAACAGCACTTTGTAGATAAAGGACAGCAATTTGCGCAGCAGCGCCGGGCGCACGCCGTAGCGCCAGCGCCCGAAGCGATACACCAGCATCACCCAGAAACCCTGGGCGCCCCAATCACCCTCGTATGCTCGCAAGTCCGCACGTATGTTTTCGAACATGGACTGACCTACCGTGTGGGTTGGCTACCGAGTTTGGTTTTACGCAACAGTGCCCAGGTCACACGTGTGTGTTGCCAACACGCCTTGATGGCGGCCCGACCGCGACCTTTCAACAAAGCCTTGAGCCCCAGGATCAGGTCGCACAGGCATACCAGCAGCATGTGCAAGGCCAACCCCGGCAAACCGTGATGCTTGCGGAAGTACAACAGCTCGCTTTCGATTTGCAGGGTCTGCAGCTGTCGGCCGTCCATGTTCAGTTTGTCGACCGACTTGGCACTCTCGCCACCGATATGCACCACCGACGTGTGGGGGTAGTAGACTACCTTCCAGCCCGCCTCCTTGACGCGCCGGCAGTGATCCACTTCCTCGTAGTAGAGGAAATAGCGCGGATCGAACAGGCCGACCTTGTCGATCACTTCACGGCGGATCAGGTAATAGCAACCGGGTACCCAGTCACACTCGCGCACCGAGGCATGATCCCAGTCCAGGTCGTCGACCAGTTTCACCCACGGGAAGAAGCGTTCAAGGCCGGCCGTCACGAGGAAGACATTCAGCGGCGTCGGAAAATAACGGCAGGACGGTTGCATCTCGCCGTCCCGACCGACCAGGCGTACACCGAGGATCCCACAATCGGGATGAGCCTCCATGTACTCCAGGGTCTTGGCCAGGGTGTCGTCGGACACAAACGCGTCGGTGTTGAGCAGCAACGCGTACTTGCCCTGCAGGTGTTCAACCAGCTGATTATTGGCCCGGCCAAAGCCGACATTGTCTTTATTGGCCAGCAACACGGCCTCTGGACAAATATCGCCCAGGCAATCCAGCGAGTTGTCCGCCGAAGCGTTGTCCACCACCAGGTAGCGTGCGTGGTCGGTACTCTTGGACTGGCGCAGCGCATTGAACATGGGCTGCAACAGACCCGCCGTGTTGTAGTTGACGACGAGCACATCCAGCGGCGCGCTACTCATTGGCTTTCTCGCCAAAGAAGTACTGCGCCCTCATGGCCTTGAGCTTGGGCTCGTAATCCGGGTCGAAGTGCGTGCCGCGCTGGCGGATGAGTTCCATCCAGGGATAGGCTTCGCAACGCTCTTCGATTTTCTTGATCAGGTCTTCAACGGTGCAGAGCACCTTCGCCGGGTTCCCGCCCACCACGACACCGGGCGGAACATCCCGGGTGACCACGGCACCGGCGGCAACGATTGAATTCGGACCGATTTTGCGGCCCGGCATGACGATGGCCTGGTAACCGATGAAACAGTTGTCGAATATATCGACCGCACCGACGGAGTCGAGCTGTTTACCCGCGCTGATTTCGAACACGCCAATCAGCCCGTCATGCCCGAATATCGTGCAATCGGACAAGCCGACGTTGTTGCCGATGCGTAATAGCGAAGGGTCGGGGATGTTGCAGCCGGGATTGATCCATACTCCCTTTCCGACCGAATGAATGCCTCCCCAGCGCGCCAGGTAGTTTGCCCATTCGAAGCCTGTGGGATGGCAAAATTTCTTGAATAAACCCTTCCCCCGACCCGTTTTATTGACGTAGTAACGTATTGCACGCTTTGCTAGCCCAATCATCCTGTCAGCCTCACAAATGTCAGCGTTTCACATCGGTACCAAGACCAGATGCACCATGGTTGTTGTTCTAGTGGCACCCTGCTTTGGTGGCTCTCCCTAAGACTGTTTCACTCAAGAATACCTGCCTGCCGCAGGGCCCATTTGATGGTTGAGGTAATCCGCCAACCGCAGCGTCAGCTGCAACAGCGGCATGGTTGGATTGCTCGCGCCGGCCGTTGCAAACACACTGCTGCCAGCGACGTACAGGTTATTGGTGCCGAACACTTTGCTGTTCTCATCGACCACCCCGAATTCAGGGGAGCTGGCCATCCGCGTAGTGCCCATGTGATGGGCATGCGGCACGACTTTGAGCGGCAGGGAAACGTCATACACCGCTTCCTCCAACTTGACATAGCCAAGCCCTTCTTCGGCAAAACACTTTGCCACCTCCAGGCCGATGCTTTTTATGGTCTCCCTGTCTTCAGGGGCGAGCTCCCAATGGACGTTGACCATTCTCATCCCCAGGTCATCGTGTTCTTGCGTCAACGAGACGCGACTGTTGCGGTTGGGAAACTGCTCGATCATCGTTCCGAGCTCCCCGTCACCGGGACAGTTGAACTTGGCAATGAACTCGATCTTGTGCGCCATGCCTGCCTTGCAGGCCAGGTTCTCGAAAAAACCCTTGATTGCCGCCAAGCGTCCATAGGTTTCCACCGCCGACACCAAGGACGCGGTGACATTGCCTTTACCGGAATGATGCTCGACCACAAACGCATCCTTGGTGAAGAACTGCCTGGCCTCCCGGCTTTCACCTTCGTTGAGGATGAAGGTACCGAGGGCGATGTTCAGGTGTTCCATGAAGCATCGACCGACCAGGCCATCCTCGGTGATAACGCCGGCAGCGGCCAATGACTTGCTGTTGAGCAACTGCCTGGCATTTTCGATCGCACCGGTGGCCAGGATGAATTGCTTGGCCGAGACACGCTCTTGCTGGCGTTCGTAATCGGACACCACGACGGCGGTGATGCGGCCGGTGTTGCTGTCGAAATCGAGGTCGACGCAATTGCAATTGATGAAGACATCCAGGCCCTCGGTCTCCTCGAGTTCCTTGGCATACTTTTGTGCAAATCGGGTCGGTGGACTGAGCAGGAAACGGTCGGCTTCGAATTCATCGCTTTTAAAGGCCGCGTTGACGGTCTTGAATCCCGAGTCCAGCGGCAAGTCCAGAATGGCCATGGCCGCTGGCAGATTGCGCTCCATCTCGGAAAACGCGATGGGCCAACCGGGCAAGTTCACCGGTGGGGACAGGGCAAAGTCGGAAGGCTCGAAGGGGCGGCAACGACCTGCCCAATGATTGGAGGTGCCACCCAGATAGCGCAGGCGGGTTTCTTCAGCGAAGACATCCAGCCCCGTCGAAGGACACTTGTAGAGGTTCTGCGAATACGCGGCATACTCGCGCCCCCCGCCCTCCAGAAGCACTACACGCCAGCCATTGCCAGCCAAACGCAAGGCCAGCGTAATGCCGGCCGGGCCTGCACCAACGATGCAGAAATCATAGTGATCGCGCAGGTCTTTCTGCGTTTGGTAGTCTTTGATCATATTTGCAGTTACCGGAAATGCGCGGCAGGTAATACCCACCCGTTGATCACGACAAACTCCGATTTTCCTGCAGTAGACCGAGCCCCAACCCCGGTAAATTTCATCGCCAGCCCCCCCAGGCTTAACAGGGCAAATGCCCGAATGAGTCCCCTGCGACTGATGACAGAGGTATTCAACACGCGTTCACTCATCACTCACGACTCCACTGGATCGAGATTTGCGTCCGAGATTCAAAGGGTGCTTCAACGTCAAGAAAAACCGGTCAAGCGCTTAAATCGAAAAGCCACTTGAAAACGACCAGCACCAGCTCCCCGCACAACGCCCCTACCACCAGCATAGGCAACACAATCAGCTCGCGCTTGATATCGAGAATACCCACGCGACGATTGACATACACAACCAACACCAAGGTCGGCAACGTATGCAGCGCGACGCCCCAGATCGCCCAATCGACCCCACCGAAAGCCAGTAACAACGGGACCAGCACCCATAACGACACCACACGGATGATGTTATCGATGGCCTGGTACTTGGTAAGCCCCAGGGCGATCCAGATTTGATTGGCCACGATGTAGCGCATCACGAAAAACGACGTCGAGAGCACGGCCATCATGTGGCCGGCCTGGGCGTAACGGTCGTCGTACAACACTTTGATGATGAGTGGACTGGTGACCCAGAGGAACCCGCAAAGAAATAGCAACGCAACGTCGACCATCATCTTGAAGCGGTAATACAAACTGCGCAGGCGCTCGAAGTCGTTGGTTCTCGCGGCTTCGCCGAAGGCTGGCAGGGCCACGGCCCCGACCACTTTCAATACGCCGGTCTGCAAAGCGCCAAGAATCAGCACGGCAATCGAATACACGCCCATTTCGAAGACTGTCATGCTGCCGCCGAAAATGATCCGGTCACCCTGCATGGACAGTACGCCCACGGCCGAAGACAACAGGATCCAGCGACCGAAGACCATCAGTTCGTGGAGTGCGGCGCGTTCCCAGCGCAGACTGTTGGACGGCCCCTCGAACCAGAAATGCCCAAGCAACGTGCTGACCAGGGCCGTGACCAGGCCGGCCGCCACCAGCGACCAGATGGAATGGGTGAAGTAACCGATGACCAGCATCACCAACAGGCCTACGACCTGGGAGACGAACTCGGCGATCACCACTTTCTTTTGCTGGAAAGCGCGGACGGCCAGGTCGACTTTCGTCGACTGGAACCCGTAGATGATCGCGGTAACACCGGTCCAGGCCAACACCATCGGCAACTCAGGGGCGGCGTAGGTGGAGTTGTGCGACCAGAAATCGATGACTTGCGAATACCAGGCAGCGGCTGCCAGCAACAGCGTAAAGGCGAACAGCACGAAGCCGCGCACGATCTGCACGGTCCAGAGGGTATTGAGGAATACCGGGTCGTCGCCGCGTGGACTCTGGAGGATGTTCTGGCGCAACCCCACATCGGAGAGCAGGTGCAGGACGAACAAAACGGTGGTAGCAATGGCGATGATGCCGAACATTTCCGGCATCAGCAGACGGGTCATCACCAGGTTGCCGCCCAGGCGTATCACTTGTGAAGTGACCAGCGCCCCCAGGTTCCATGCCCCAGCAGATATCGCTCGACGACGAAGGCTGAACGTTGGCGATATGTTAACTGACGGCATAACATCAATCCCCGTATTGAACGACTCGAAAGGTACTATAGTCGCTATTAGGCAAACCACTAGCCATTAGCCATCGCTCTCTCATCAAATAAGTCGGTAGCCCATGCCTGAGCACTTTCGCGCGTTAGTCGTCATCCTGGTCCTTGCCGGTATCGTCTTCGCTTTTGCACGGCGACCGGCG
Organism: Pseudomonas sp. EB271-G4-1; assembly: GCF_058791355.1. Lineage (NCBI taxonomy): Bacteria > Pseudomonadati > Pseudomonadota > Gammaproteobacteria > Pseudomonadales > Pseudomonadaceae > Pseudomonas > Pseudomonas sp. EB271-G4-1. The sequence goes on along the minus strand of NZ_JBYTEO010000013.1, from coordinate 39,477 downwards.
GCCGATCTGATCCCACTGAGTGATTTCACCCGCCGGCGCAACCTTTGGTTCGGATTGACGCTGCTAGCCTTTTTTTCCCATAGCTTCTGGGTGTACGCGGGCGTTACCGCAATCATTCTGGCGGTGACGCGACAGCGTGAGCGCAATCCCCTCGCATTGTTTTTCATGCTGTTGTTTCTCATTCCACCCGCCAATGCGCAGGTCCCCGGCTTCGGCCTGGTCAACTATCTTTTTGACCTGAACCATGTACGACTACTGGCACTGTGCGTGTTGCTCCCGGCTTTTCTGGCGTTGCGCAAGCGGCCGGACACACTGCCCTTCGGGCGCACACTGCCGGACAAACTGCTGCTGGCCTACCTGCTGCTGACGTCTGCGCTTTTCCTGCGCCAGACCACGCCCACCGACACCTTGCGTCAATCGCTCTATCTGTTCGTCGATGTTTTTTTGCCTTACTACGTTGCCAGTCGATCCATGAAGAATGTCAGCGACTTCAAGGATGCGCTGTTGGCCTTTTTACTCGCCGCCATGCTGCTGTCGCTGATCGGTCTCTTCGAATATACCCGCCGATGGCTGCTGTACAACGGGCTGACCTACGCCATGGGCGTGCAATGGGAAATCGCCACCTATCTCAGCCGTGGCGGCTCGCTGCGCGCCAGCGTCACCACTGGCCAGGCCATTGCGCTGGGCTATGTCATCGCCGTGGCCATCGGCTTTTACCTGTTCCTGCAGGAGGGTGTGCGCAGCAAACTGCAGCGACGACTCGGTGCCCTGCTGCTCGCTGGAGGACTGTTTGCGCCGCTGTCGCGCGGCCCGTGGATCGGTGCCGCCGTCATGATCGTCATGTTCATCGGCACCGGCCGTTATGCGGTCAGGCGCCTGGTGCTGCTCGGGGGCGCCGCCTTGCTCGCCCTGCCCCTGTTGGCCATCTTGCCCGGCGGACAGAAAATCCTTGATCTGCTGCCCTTCATCGGCTCTGTAGAAGTCGAGAACATCACCTACCGCCAGCGCTTGATCGATAACTCGTTGATCGTCATCCAGCGCAATCCATGGCTGGGTTCCTTCGATTACCGCAGCACCCCTGAAATGCAGTCAATGATCCAGGGCCAGGGCATCATCGACATCGTCAACACCTATATCGGCATCGCCCTGCAAATGGGCTTTATCGGGCTGACGCTGTTCGTGGCTTTTTTCGCCACCATTGCGCTTGGTATTCGCAAGGCGATGCGTTCGTTCCCCAAGCAGGAGGATGAGTCGCGGCGACTTGGACGTGCCTTGCTGGCGACACTGGCCGGAATACTGGTGACCATCATCACCGTCAGCAGCATTACGGTCATCCCCGTGGTGTATTGGTCGGTAGCCGGGCTGGGCGTGTCCTATGCTCAGATGGCGCGCAGGCTCAAGCGCGCAGAGACAGCAAGCAGCAAGAGTACCCTCCTACAGACCTGGTAACGCTCATGACGTGTTTTTTTTACCGCATGCCTTTGCTGTCAGTCTTTCTCCTGACCGTTGCCATTTGGCCATTGAGTACCCGGGCGGCGGAGTGGGTCGCCAGCGTGGATGAACGCAGCGGCCTGCCCCAGGTCACGCGTGGTGGCAGCCCTGCCATGGCCTCTCAATTCGTCTTTTGGGGTGGCAACTGGGACTGGGCGGATTTCACCCCCTCGCTCAAGGTGATCTCGCCCTTTGTCTACGCCATGGAGGGCAAGAGCCAGAAGCTCGATTTCGATGCGACCGGGCAGATACGCAAGCAAGACGAGCAGACGTTGAGCATCAACCTTGTGCTGGATGCCCGCAGCCTCAAGACGAACGTGATGGGCGGGGGTATCGTCTTCAACTTCGACCCGGCCCTTGCCGAAGCAATGGGTGAGCCGGTGTTGCTGCCTGGCAACCGTGGCTGGACCTGGGGCAATGCCCAGGGGCGGCGCATCGAGATGCGCTTCGAACCCGCGCTGGCGAGGGTGTATTTCGAACCGGGTGATCGATCCCAGGTGCGGGCGTTTCTCTACAAGGACCGGATCAAGCCCGGTCGCGAAAACTTCAAAGCCACGTTCAGCGTATCTGGCGATGTGGTGCTGGGGCCGACCGCCGCCGAGCGCCTTGGAATTGCGGATCCGAAAAGCTGGCCGAGCGATCGACTGGACTGGAAAACCGCACCGGTCGACCTGTCCTTTCTCAATGCCCCGGAAAAACCTGCAGGCAAGCGTGGTTTCGTCAAGGCTGTGGGCGAGCAACTGCTGTTTGCCGACAACACCCCGGCGCGCTTCTGGGGCACCAACCTGTCGGCCTATACGTTATTTCAAACACCCGACGATGCGATCAAGCTGCAGGCCAAGCGTCTCTCGGCCCTGGGTTTCAATCTGGTGCGACTGCACCACCATGATTCGTGGTGGGTCCTTCCCAACATCTTCGGTGACGGCAGGAAAGTGCATGATACCCAGCGCCTGAGCGAAGAATCGCTGAAGAAGCTCGACTTGTGGATCAAGAGCCTCAAGGATGAGGGCATCTATGTATGGCTCGACATGCACGTTCAACGAGCCCTCTGGGCTAACGACAACATCTTTGCCTTCGATGAATTGCCGAAGAACGAGTATGGCATCGCCGACCTCAAGGGCTATGCGTACGTAAACGAGACGATCCAGCGGGCCATGAAACGCTTTGCCAAGGATTATCTGAGCCACGTGAACAGCTACACGGGCCTGGCCTACAAGGATGACCCGGCGGTTGCCGCCGTGCTGATCACCAACGAAAACGACATCACCCAACACTATGGCAACGCCCTGTTGCCCGACAAGTCCGTGCCCAAGCACAACGAACTGTACATGAAGGCTGCCAAAGCCTTCGCCAAACAGCACAACCTGCCTGAAGACCAGACCTGGCGATCCTGGGAGCCTGGCCCCGCCAAGCTGTTCCTCAACGACCTGGAACGGCGCTTCAACGTAGACATGATCGAGTCGTTGCGCGAGACCGGCGTGAAAGTGCCGATTGCCACGACCAGCAGTTGGGGCGGCAATGGCCTGAGCGCCCTGCCCGCCCTGACCGCCGGTGACGTGGTCGACGTGCATATCTACGGTGGCCCGGGGACCCTTGAGAAAAACCCGCTGACCAGCGCCAGCCTGGTGGACTGGATTGGCGCCGGCCAGGTCGTCGGCAAACCCCTGACCGTCACCGAATGGAACAACGAACCCTTCCCGATAGCCGACCGCCACTCGCTGCCTCTGTACATGGCCGGCACGGCCAGCCATCAGGGCTGGGATGCGCTGATGCAATATGCCTATAGCCAGGAACCACTCACCGAGCAATCGGAGTCAGCCGGCAACTGGCACGCCTACAACGACCCGGCCATGTTGGCCACCCTGCCCGCCGCCGCCCTGCTTTATCGTCGCGGCGACGTTCACGAAGCCAAGACCACCTATGTCTTCGCGCCGACACCAGAAACCCTGTTCAACCAACGCATTACACCCGACAGCTCGGCCCTGCTGCGCACCGCCATGGAGAAAGGCAAGCTGCAAATCGCCATGCCACAGACGCCGCAACTGCCCTGGTTGCAACCGGGCATCATCGCCAGGAACGCACAGGTGTTCCACGACCCGGCACAGTCTCTATTGGACGCCACGGCCAGCGAATCCACCACGGACACCGGTGAACTCAAGCGCAACTGGAAACAAGGCCTCTACACCATCGATACGCCTCGCACCCAGGCGGCCACCGGCTGGATCGGCGGCAATTCGATCCAGTTGGGCAATATCCAGGTGCAACTCAAGACCGCCTACGCCAGCGTCGTGGTGCAAAGCCTGGACGGCGTGCCCGTCGGCAAGTCCGCAGACCTGCTGATTTCCCTGGGCACCCGGGCTGTCCCCAAGGACAACGACAAGACGCCTTTCCATGTCGAGCCTCTGGAGGGCACGCTGTCCATCCAGGCCCCCCCGGGCTTGACGCTGTTCACCCAGGGCGGCCCCCTTGGGCAACTGGGGAAACTGCCTGCCACCTACCTGGATGGCCGCTACACCATCAAATTTGACGGCCTGCAGGCGTCCAATTGGTTATTCCTGAAAAAAGCATCGCAAGCGAGTGAAAATCTGAAGTGACGGCAAAGACCTTTTAAAGGACGGGTCAGCCGCCTTGCGCTGACACCGCAACAATATCAAGGAGAGGCGGCATGAAATTCCTGGTGATTGGCGGCGCAGGCTACATCGGTTCACACATGGTCAAGCAGTTGCTTGGCGCGGGGCACGAACTGGTGGTGGCGGACAACTTTTCCACGGGCTATCGCAGCGCGTTGCTGGGCGGAACACTGGTCGAGCTCGACATCGCCGACGCCCAGGCGCTGGACGCCTTGTTCGCCAGCCACCACTTCGATGCCGTGTTCCACTTCGCCTCCTTCATACAGGTGGGCGAATCCGTCACCGAACCGGCCAAGTACTACCAGAACAACCTGGCGGCCACCCTGACGCTGCTCAAGGCCATGGTTCGCGCCGGGGTCAAACGCTTCATTTTCTCCTCGACCGCCGCCGTTTATGGCGACCCGCAATACGTGCCCATCGATGAAGCGCACCCCAAGGCCGCGATCAACCCCTATGGTCGCACCAAGTGGATGGTGGAGCAGATGCTGGAAGATTTCGACCGCGCCTACGGGCTCAAGTCGGTCTGCCTGCGCTACTTCAACGCCGCCGGCGCGGACCCTGACGGGCAGTTGGGTGAACGCCATGAACCGGAAACCCATCTGCTGCCGCTGATCCTGCAGGCCGCTTCCGGACGGCGCAAAACCATCACCGTCTATGGCTTTGACTACGACACGCCGGACGGCACCTGTATCCGCGACTACATCCACGTTTGTGACCTGGTGGCCGCGCACGCCCTGGCCGTGGACTATTTATTCAAGGGTGGCAGCAGCACGGCGTTCAACCTGGGCAATGGCCAGGGCTTCTCGGTGCAACAAGTGATCGACACCGCGCGCCGCGTGACCGGCCGGGACATCTACATCGGCGAAGCTTCACGCCGCGCTGGCGACCCGCCACGGTTGGTGGCGGATGCGTCCAGGGCCAAGACACTGCTGGGCTGGCGACCGCAATACGCCCGGTTGGAACAGATCGTGGCGCATGCCTGGGAGTGGGAGAGGAAGTATCCCTGGCATTGAAGGCACTACTGTAGGAGCGAGCGGGCAGCGATCCGACTTCCCGGCGAAGAACGATAATGCGGACTACCAGATACACCGTAGCGCCTGGTGCGCGGGCAAGTCGGATCGCTGCCCGCTCGCTCCTACAGTAGATCAAGCACATCCGCGAGCGACAGGTCGGCTGTTAGGCCGCCTTCGCTGGCAAACCAGCTCCTACAGAAAAGCAGAATGGCGTACACCCGCTTTTCACCACTCATCAGGCCGAGCGTTAGCTCGCCTTCAGCTCTTGATCTTGATCTGCCGGCCCCTTCGGCAGGCTGAGTGGAGGTGTTCATCCGGGGGGCGGGCGCGTAGCGCCGTGCGGCGAAGCCGCACACATCGAGAGGAGGTCGAAGCGAAGCCGACCGGAGGCGATGCCCCTGGATGGACACCGGAGCGAAGGAACCCCGAGCCTTAGCGAGGGGCCGGACGCTGGGGCAAGACTTTTTGGTTCCTTTTGTGGCGTTTGACAAAAGGGACTCGCCGTAAGGGCGAAACCATAAGTGGCCGTTACCGCAGGAATGGATATGTACACCTGTAAGACAAACACCAGCGATCAAAAAGTCAGTCGGTATAACTCAGTCCCGAGGCCCTACCCTGCTGAACCCGCCCACGCGTAGCCAGGCAGTAATAGAGCGGACACGTCACCACCAACCCCACCAACCAGGATAAATCCGCACCCTCGACCAGATTGGCATAAGGCCCCACATACAACGACGTGTTGGCAAACGGCAACTGCACAATGATCCCGATGAAATACGCCACGATCGCATGCAGATTGAAGCGCCCATACATCCCGCCATCCGCACGGAAAATCGAGGCAATGTCATACCGCCCACGCTTGATCACATAGAAGTCGATCAGATTGATCGAAGCCCATGGCACCAGCACCAACAGCAATGCCAGGATCAGCCCGATGAACTGCGAGATGAAATCCGCCGAAGCGCCCAATGCCACCACACAGCAACCCGCCAGCACACCGCTCGACAACATCACGCGCACCTTGATGCTCGGCGTCCACTGACTGGCGAACGTCTGGATCGAGGTGATGATCGACAGCACCGCGCCATACAGATTCAAGGCGTTGTGGCTGATGATATTGAGCAGGAACAGCACCATCAGGATCGGTCCCAGCCAACCGGTGGATTGCTTCACCGCGGCCATCGCTTCAGTACCTTCCGGCGTCGCCAACACAGCCACCGCACCGAAGGTGAAGGACAGGATCGTGCCCAGGGTTGCCCCCAGGTAGGTGGCCCAGAACGGCTTGGCAATCCCGATATCCGCCGGCAGGTAACGCGAATAGTCCGACACGTAAGGCGAAAAGCTTATCTGCCAGATGATCCCCAGGGACACGGTGGCCAGCCAGCCGGACAGGTTAAAACCACCCCGGGTGAAAAAGTCCGCCGGCAGGTCATGGGCGAAGATGTAGAGGAACCCGGCGAGCAAGGCGCTGCCCATGACCCAGGTGCCGATGCGGTTGAGCGAATGGATGAAGCGGTAACCGATCACGCCGATCGCCGTGGCGCTGAGCGCTCCGATCAGGATGCTCGCCGGCACCGGTACCGAGGGCGCGATGCCGACAATCGACTTGCCCGCCAGGACGATGTTGGAGATGAAGAAGCCGACGTAGATCAGTGCGGCGAAGAACACGATCAGCAACGCGCCATAGCGGCCGAACTGGCCACGGCTCTGGACCATTTGTGGAATGCCCATGCGCGGCCCCTGCGCCGAGGCCAAGGCAATCACCAGCCCGCCCACCATGTGCCCGAGGGCAATCGCCAGCAGCCCCCAAAACAGGTCGAGATGGAACACCTGGACCACCATGGCACCGGTAACGATGGGCAGCGGCGCGATGTTGGTGCTGAACCACAGGGTGAAGAGATCGCGGGCCTTCCCATGGCGCTCTGCGAGTGGAACGTAATCGACCGTGTGATTTTCAATCAACGGGTCTTGCCGGGACATCTGGGACATATGCATGAACTCGAGTTTGTCTGTTCTTATCTTTGTATGAAGCCAAACCGGGGGGACTCTCTGGCCGCCCCTCAGATGCGCACCATATTATGGTATTCCAACATTTGCACAAGACTGATTCGGTCTTTAAGCGCCCATCTGATCCGGCATCCTCCGGCCAATCTGCACCTATTGCCTAGCTGAAAGCCCCGCAAACACTGACTTAAAGACCAAAGGCATACGTTTATCGGACGACCAAAAAAGCCCTTGCAAAAGTTGTATTACGGTATACCATCAGACCTACAAACTCATAAAAACCACGTTCCACTCCCGAGGACAGTCCAATGATCGATGCCGCCATCTACAAACAAGTCATGGGCTCGTTCCCGTCCGGCGTCTGCGTGATCACCACACTCGATGACGATGGGCAGGTCGTCGGCCTGACCGCCAGCGCCTTCAGCTCGCTGTCGATGGACCCGGCCCTGGTGCTGTTCTGCCCTAACTACAGCTCGGACTCCTACCCGGTCCTGATCAGGAACAAACGTTTCGCCATTCATGTGCTATCCGGCGGCCAGCAGAGCGAAGCCTATGCCTTCGCACGCAAGGGCAAGGACAAGGCGCAAGGCATCGAGTGGACGTTGAGCGAACTCGGCAACCCGATCCTGGCCAACGCCACGGCGGTTATCGAATGCGAACTGTGGCGCGAGTATGAAGGGGGCGACCACGCGATCATGGTCGGCGCAGTGAAGAACCTGATCGTGCCCCAACACAATGCCAGGCCACTGGTGTATTGCCACGGCAAGATGGGTGCCTTGCCCGTTCTGGCCTGACACAGCAAAAGATCGCAGCCTTCGGCAGCTCCTACAGGGAGTATGTGAGCTTTTGTAGGAGCTGCCGAAGGCTGCGATCTTTTGATCTGATAGATTTTGCAGTATAACCGTATTATGGTATACCAATAATCAACAGCCCCGCAGTCGACGGGTCGACCACAAGAGATTCGAGGTAGCGTCATGAAATTTTCCCTGTTCGTACACATGGAACGTTGGGACGAAAGCGTCAGCCACCGCCAGTTGTTCGAAGACCTGACCGAATTGACGCTGATGGCCGAAGCCGGTGGTTTCAGCACCGTATGGATCGGTGAACACCACGCCATGGAATACACCATTTCGCCAAGCCCGATGCCACTGCTGGCGTACCTGGCTGGCAAGACCACCACCATTCATCTTGGCGCCGGCACCATCATCGCGCCGTTCTGGCACCCCATCCGGGTCGCCGGCGAATGCGCACTGCTCGATGTCATCAGCAACGGTCGCATGGAAGTGGGCCTGGCCCGTGGTGCTTACCAGGTTGAATTCGACCGTATGGCCGGCGGCATGCCAGCTTCCTCTGGTGGCCAGGCATTGCGCGAAATGGTCCCGGTGGTTCGAGCCCTGTGGCAAGGCGACTACGCCCATGACGGCGACATCTGGAAGTTCCCGACTTCCACCAGCGTGCCCAAGCCGATCCAGAAACCGAACCCGCCGATGTGGATCGCCGCCCGTGACCCGGACTCGCACAACTTCGCCGTCGCCAACGGCTGCAACGTGATGGTCACGCCGCTGATGAAAGGCGACGAAGAAGTCCTGGACCTGAAGAACAAATTCCAGACCGCCCTGGACAACAACCCGGACGTGCCGCGCCCACAATTGATGGTGCTGCGCCATACCCACGTGCATTCGGTCGACAATCCCGAAGGCTGGAAGGTCGGGGCCAAGGCGATCGCCAAGTTCTACCGCACATTCGATGCCTGGTTCGGCAACAAGGAAACCCCGGTCAACGGCTTCCTGGCACCGAGTCCGGAAGAGAAATTCGCCGGCCGTCCAGAGTTCGAACTGGAGAGCTTGCACAAGACCGCGATGATCGGCACCCCGGAAGAAATCATCCCGCGCATCAAGTACTACCAGGAGCTGGGCGTCGACGAGTTCAGCTTCTGGTGCGACAACAGCCTGCCGCATGCCGAGAAGAAGAAATCCCTGGAACTGTTTATCAAGCACGTAGTGCCAGCGTTCCGCTGAGCCCACCCCCTGTGGGAGCGAGCCTGCTCGCGAAGCGATCTGACAGTCGACATTGATGTTGGATGTGAAACCCTCTTCGCGAGCAGGCTCGCTCCCACAAGGATTGTTGAATGATGTCCAGGTTCGATTTCCATGCTCAATAATGGTCATCTCCGGTCACTCCCCCTTCCCTCCGGCGCCGCGCAGGCTTACCTGCGCGGCGAATGGACCGCTTCGCATATCCATTTGAAGCGCCTGCCCGCCAGTGTTTCCGCCAAGCAGAACGGCTTCTGGCAACCCGTTTACTGAGCCTGCCCAAATAGAAAGTCACGCACGCCATACCGCTTCATTGCGCGGTATGCACCGTGCATTGTGCTTCGGCTCATGATCAGGTTTGCCCCATGAACAATAACAACGCTCTGTTGATCATCGACATGCAACAGGAGGACGGTTTCGTCCTCGAACACTTCGACAAGGTGGTGGCCAATACGGCCTATCTTCTCGATACCGCCCGCCAGCAGCGGGTCCCGATCCTCTACACCCGCCACATCAATCAAGCCGATGGCAACGACTTGCCACGCGGCGAACCCCGTGCGTGCGATGGCGGTCCGAGCGGCTACCGCGCTGGCACCCGCCAGGTAGAGATCATCGAGCGCCTGGCCCCGCGGCCTGATGAAGCCATTATCGACAAAGGCCGCTACAGCGCCTTCCACCGTACCGACCTGGATGCCCGGCTCAAGGCGCTGGACGTCGACACCCTGATCATCAGCGGCGTGCTCACCGATGTCTGCGTGCTGACCACGGTGTTCGATGCGTTCGCCCTGGGTTATCACACTCGCCTGGTCAGCGACGCCTGCACCACGACCACCTTGGCCGGGCACTACTCGGCCCTGTTGATCATGGTCAACTGGGTCTACTCCCTGGAAATCCTCACCAGCAGTGAATGCCGGCGCGCCCTGCAAAACCTCGACTACTTGAGCCTCAATCCCGAGCACCCGGACCTGTTCGCCCACCAGCCCCATGAGCTGCCAGGCACCATCGCCCGGCTGCAAAACCACCTCGTGCGGACTCAGGAGTAATCGCCATGCAAGTCGAAAAAAGAAGCATCGATTTCATTCCCGAAGCCGAACGCCATGGCCGGCCAGGGTCGCTGTTCTTCATCTGGTTCGGCGCCAACATGAACATCACCACCATCGCCTCCGGGGTACTGCCGGTAGTGATGGGGCTCAACCTGTTCTGGAGCGCCCTGGCAATCGTCGTCGGCTCGCTGCTGGGGGCGATTTTCATGGCCTCCCATTCCGCCCAGGGGCCAAAGCTGGGCATCCCGCAGATGATCCAGAGCCGTGCGCAGTTCGGCGTACTCGGGGCGGTGTTGCCGCTGCTGTTCGTGATGCTGATCTACCTGGGGTTCTTCGTCAGCAACACCCTGCTTGCGGCGCAGGCGCTTGAGTCGGCCAGCCCGTTGCCGGCAAGCGGCAACATCTACCTGATCGGCGCCTTGTGTTTCGTGGTTGCGCTGTATGGCTATCGATTGATTCACCGTTTGCAGAAGCTGCTGTCGATCCTCTCGCTGCTAGTGTTCGCCGCCGCCACGTTGCTCGCCTTGCAACTGACGATCCCGGCCGAACAATGGCTGCCGACGGGCTTCTCGCTGTCGAAGTTCCTGGTGGCGGTGAGCATTGCCGTGACCTGGCAGCTGTCCTACGCGCCTTACGTCGCCGACTATTCTCGCTACCTGCCAAGCCGCGCGAGCGCCGCACAGGTGTTCTGGTACAGCTACGCCGGCACGGTCAGCGGCGGTGCCTGGATGATGATTCTCGGGGCGATCCTGAGCGTCGGGATCGGCGACTTCTCCAGTAATGTCGGAGGCCATGTTGCCGGGCTGTTTGGCAGCGGCGCGATCCTGCTATTCGCCTTCATCGTCTATGGCCAGGTGTCGATCAACGTGTTCAACCTGTACGGGGCGTTCATGTCGACCATCACGGTGATCGAACCCTTCGCGCGCTTGAAGGTGACGCCACGGGTACGCGGCCTGTTCATGCTGGTGATCAGCGTCATAGCGACCGGACTGTGCACCATCAGTCAGGACGACTTCATCACCTTCTTCCTCAACTTCATTTTCTTCATGAGCTACTTCCTGATTCCTTGGACGGCGATCAATCTGGTGGACTTCTATTGCCTGCGCAAGGGTGAGTACCGGATCGATGACATCTTCGACCTCAACGGGATTTATGGACGGGTCAACTGGATCGCCTGCGGCAGTTTCGTCCTGGCGATTGCCTTGGAGATTCCGTTCATGAATACCACCCTTTACGTCGGTCCGGTCGCCACAGCCCTCGACGGTGTCGACCTGGCCTGGCTGGTGGGCTTGCTGGTGCCGGCCTTGAGTTATTACTGGCTGATGAAACTCGGCAAGCGGGCCGAGCGAATCGGCGAACTGTCCTGACCCATCCCTGAAGACCACGACGCCGGATGCCATGCCCGGCGTCGTGCCCTGGCCCCGGACATTGGTCAGCACACTGAATCCTGCGGTGTACGGGTGGTGCATGGCTGCCATCAACTGGTAGCCTGAGCATCCTTGCCTGCACGTCCCTGATCAATCATCGGGGCGCGACGACACCTTGATGATCGCTATACCTTCACTCAATCCAGACAACGGTGACCTACCTTGACCAGCACCAACCCCGCACTGGCCCGCGATATCGACGGCAAAGCAATCTCTGCCAAGGTTCTCGACGAGGTTCGAGAAGAGGTTCAGGTCCTGGCCCGCCAACAGATCTACCCCGCCCTGGCCGTATTGCTTGTCGGTGAAGACCCGGCCAGCGAGGTGTATGTGCGCAACAAACTGCTGCGGGCCAAGGAAGTCGGCATCCGTTCACTGGAGTACCGCCTGCCGGAAATCGCCAGCCAGAACGACGTGCTGCAACTGATCGCGCAGTTGAACGCCGACGTCACGGTGAACGGCATCCTGGTGCAATTACCCCTGCCGGCCCACATCGATGAAGCGGCGGTGATTCATGCCATTGACCCGATCAAGGACGTGGATGGTTTTCATCGGGAAAACGTCGGTGGACTGGTTCAAGGGATCGAAGTATTGACACCCTGCACACCCAGCGGCTGCATGCGGCTGCTGCAGGAAACCTGCGGTGACTTGAGTGGCCTGCATGCAGTCGTCATCGGCCGTTCGAACATTGTCGGCAAACCCATGGCGACGCTGTTGTTGCAGGCCGATTGCTCGGTCAGCGTGGTGCACTCGCGCAGCGTCGATGCGCCGACATTGTGCCGGATGGCGGACATCGTGGTGGTCGCGGTGGGTCGCCCACAGATGATTGACGCCAGCTGGCTCAAGCCCGGGGCGGTGGTGATTGATGTGGGGATTAATCGCATCACCACCGCATCGGGCACTCGACTGGTCGGCGATGTCGATTACGCCAGTGCGCGCACTGTCGCCAGCGCAATCACGCCGGTGCCGGGTGGTGTCGGGCCGATGACCATTGCTTATCTGCTGAAAAACACCCTGGTTGCCAGCCAGTTGCAGCGTGGGGTCCGTACTCGCCACTCGATGCCACTGTAGGAGCGAGCCTGCTCGCGATGGTCTCAAGGGCGCCGCGTGTACCCAGACAACACGCGTTATCGTTAACGACCATCGCGAGCAGGCTCGCTCCTACAGGAAGAGGTAGATCACTGTCGATCAGTGGTTGTAGGCCCGCTCATTGTGCTCGCCCAGATCCAGGCCCAACTCCTCCACCGACTCATCGGCTCGCAGGCCGACCACGACATTCACCACTTTAAGAATGATCCAGCTGATGACGAAGCAATACACCGTCGTCAGCGCTACACCCTTGATCTGCGCCAGCACCTGCCCGCCCATGCTCACGCCTTCCACCAGCCCGCCCAGGGACGGCACGCAAAACACACCGGTCAACACTGCGCCGATCATCCCGCCGATGCCGTGAAGGCCGAACACGTCGAGGCTGTCGTCATAACCGAAGCGGCGCTTGAGCACGGTGACGCTCAAGTAGCAAAACACCCCGCATAACAAACCGATGGCCAGGGCGCCGCCCACGCCCACATAGGCACACGCCGGCGTAATCCCCACCAGACCGGCCAGGGCACCACTGGCCAGGCCCAGTGCACTCGGCTTGCCGACCTTGAACCACTCGGTGAACATCCAGCCAAGAATCCCGGCGCACGCTCCCAGCTGGGTATTGAGCATGACGATGCCGGACGTACCACTGAGGCCGCCACCGGAACCGATGTTAAAGCCAAACCAGCCGACCCAGAGCATCGCTGCACCGGCCATGGTCAGGCTCAGGTTGTGCGCAGGCATCGGGGTATTTTCATAGCCCTTGCGCTTACCCAGGATCAGGCAGGCGGCCAGCGCGGCGACACCGGCATTGATGTGCACCGCGGTGCCACCGGCAAAATCGAGGACTCCCCAGTTATGCATCAAGGCCCCCGCACCACCCCAGACCATGTGCGCCACCGGGGCGTACACCAGGGTGAACCACAGCGCCATGAACAACAGCGCCGCGGAGAATTTCATGCGTTCGGCGAAGGCACCGGCAATCAGCGCCGGGGTGATGATGGCAAAGGTCATCTGGAAGGTCACGAACACCCCTTCCGGAATCTCCCCGACCAGGCTTTGCGGAGTCATTCCGGAAAGGAAGGCACGGCTCATGCCGCCGACAAAACTGTTGAAGGACACCTCGCCCTCGACCATGCCCGTGGTGTCGACCACCATGCTGTAGCCATAAATCACCCACAACACGCCCACCAGCCCTGCGATGCCGAAACACTGGGTGAACAACGACAACATGTTTTTCGCCCGCACCAGGCCGCCATAGAACAGGGCGAGACCGGGCAAGCACATGAACAGCACCAATACCGCCGCCATCACCATCCAGGCCGTGCTGCCGGTGTTCAACGTGGGCGCATCGGCAGCTTGCGCCAAGGGCACCAGCGCACCACTCGCCAATAAGCCAACAAGGGATTTGCCGAGAAGACGATTGACCATGTTCAAAGCTCCTGCAATGGAAATGGGAAGTGTCGGCAGCGAGCAAGTGTTGGCGCGTGAGCCTCTTGGCGGGCCCCCTAATCTGATCGTTCCCACGCTCCTGCGTGGGAACGATCCAAATCAACCTCAGAAACCGGAACCCGGGATCCAGCTTGTCCCCGCCAGCGGCACCCGCGCCATGGCCGCCGACTCCACCGTCAACGCCACCAGATCCTCCGGGTCCAGGTTATGCAGGTGCGACTTGCCGCACGCCCGGGCCATGGTCTGGGCTTCCAGCACCAGCACCCGCAGGTAATTGGCCAGGCGGCGACCACCTTCCACCGGGTCCAGGCGCTTGGACAGCTCCGGGTCCTGAGTGGTGATCCCTGCCGGGTCACGGCCGTTCTGCCAGTCGTCATAAAAGCCTGCGGCTGAACCAATCTTGTGCAGTTCTTCATCCAGCCGCGGGTGGTTGTCGCCCAGCGCAATCAGGGCCGCCGTGCCAATGGCCACCGCGTCCGCGCCCAGCGCCATGGCCTTGGCCACGTCGGCACCGTTGCGAATCCCTCCCGAAACGATCAGTTGGACCTTGCGATGCATGCCCATCTCTTGCAAAGCCTGTACCGCTTGCGGGATGGCCGGCAAAATCGGAATCCCAACGTGCTCGATGAACACTTCCTGGGTCGCCGCCGTGCCGCCCTGCATGCCGTCGAGCACGATCACGTCGGCCCCGGCCTTCACCGCCAGCTTGACGTCGTAGTACGGGCGACTGGCGCCGATCTTGACGTAGATCGGCTTCTCCCAATCGGTGATTTCGCGGATCTCGGCGATCTTGATCGCCAGGTCATCCGGGCCGGTCCAGTCCGGATGACGGCAGGCGCTGCGCTGGTCGACACCGATCGGCAAGGTGCGCATGCCGGCCACGCGCTCGGTGACTTTCATGCCCAGCAACATGCCGCCGCCACCGGGTTTGGCACCCTGCCCCAGGACGATTTCGATGGCGTCCGCCTTGCGCAGGTCATCCGGGTTCATGCCGTAGCGCGATGGCAGGTACTGATAGACCAGATGCTGCGACTGCCCGCGCTCCTCCGGGGTCATGCCGCCATCACCGGTAGTGGTGCTGGTACCAGCGATGGTCGCACCACGGCCCAGGGCTTCCTTGGCATTGGCCGACAGCGCACCGAAGCTCATGCCGGCGATGGTCACCGGGATCTTCAGGTGGATCGGTTTCTTGGCGAAGCGGTTGCCGAGGATCACATCGGTGCCGCACTTTTCCCGATAGCCTTCCAGCGGGTAGCGCGACACGCTGGCGCCGAGCAGGAGCAAGTCATCGAAGTGCGGGACCTTGCGCTTGGTACCACCGCCGCGAATGTCATAGATGCCGGTCTCGGCGGCGCGCTGGATTTCCTGGATGGTCAGGCGGTCGAAAGTCGCGGACTCGCGCAGCACTGGAGGGGTTTTCTCATTCATATCTGTTTTCCTCGCGTGGATCAGTACGCGGACGCGTTATCGACTTTGAAGTTGTACAACTGACGGGCCGAGCCATAGCGCTTGAAGTCGGCTGCCTTGTGCTCGAAACCGGCGCGCTTGAGCAGCACTTGCAGTTCTTCCAGGTGTTCGGCACGCATCTCTTTCTCGATGCAGTCCGACCCCAGCGACGCGACCTTGCCCTTCACGTAAATGTGCGTTTCATACAGCGAATCGCCCAGCGCATCACCGGCATCGCCGCAGACGACCAAACGCCCGGCCTGTCCCATGAAACAGCTCATGTGGCCAATGCTGCCGCCGACCACGATGTCGATGCCTTTCATGGAAATCCCGCAGCGGGCCCCGGCATCGCCTTCGATCACCAGCAACCCGCCATGGGCGGTGGCGCCGGCGGCCTGCGACGCGCTGCCCTTGATCCGCACCACGCCTGACATCATGTTTTCCGCGACACCCACACCGGCGTTGCCGTGCACGGTGATGCTCGCTTGCTGGTTCATGCCCGCGCAGTAATAACCGGCGTGTCCCTGGATATCGATGGACACGGCCTGGTTCACCCCGACGGCGAGGTTGTGCTTACCGTTGGCATGGGTCACCACCCACTCAAGGTCTTCTACGTTGTGCACCTGGTCATGCAACGCCTGATTGAGGTCGCGCACGCTGGCAATGGAAAGATCGATGGTTTTCATGTGTGCGCTCCTTAAGCTGACTCGCGTTCCCAGATGTACAAGGTGGCCGGTGCCGGCTCCCAGATCCTGGCGTTCTCAATGCCCGGAAGGCTCGACAACGCCTGGTATTCCGAGGCCATGGCGACGTAGTCGTCGGTCTCGGCGAGGATCGCCGGCTTGCAGGCAATCGGGTCGCGGATCACCGCAAAGCCGTTGCGAGTACCAATGGCGAAGGTGAAGAAACCGTCGAGGTCCTCCAGTGCATGGTCCAGTGCCTCTTTCAACGAATCGCCCTGCTGCAGGCGCCAGGTCAGATAACCGGCGGCCACTTCGGTGTCGTTGTCGGTTTCGAACTGGATGCCTTCACGCTTGAGTTCCTGGCGCAGGCGGAAGTGGTTGGACAGCGAGCCGTTGTGCACCAGGCACAGGTCGGCACCGGTGGAAAACGGGTGGCTGCCTTCCAGGGTCACCGCGCTTTCGGTGGCCATGCGGGTGTGGCCGATGATGTGGCTACCCTGCATGCCGGCCAGGCCAAAGCGCTGGGAAATCTCTTGGGGCAAGCCCATGCCCTTGAGGATCTCGATGCTCTGCCCGGCGCTCATGATGCGCACGCCCGGCGCCAGTTCGGCGAGGGCCAGACGCACCGGAGTTTCTTCTGCGTGGATTTTCAATACCGCGGCGCTGGCGTTCTGGAACCAGTCCAGCGAGCAGCCGAGACGACCTTCCAGATCGCCCATCAGGGCCGGCCAATCGAAGCTTTCGTGGGTTGCCTGCAGGGTCAGCTTGACCCAGCCAGCCGCCACTTCATCGCCATAAATGGCGAAGCCGGCGCTGTCCGGGCCACGGTCGGTCATAGCCTGCAACATCGGCTCGAACAGTTGGCCCAGCCGGGATTCCAGCTGCGGGTTTTTCAGGTAAAGACCTACGATTCCACACATGACAACAGTCCTCACTACGTTCGGCAGCCGCAAGTTTCAAGCTGCGAGATGGTTCGTTTTTGCGCGTCTGCTAGCGCTTAGAAAAATTCGGTGTAGCGCGCGACTTCCCAGTCACTCACATGGCGGCTGTACTCCACCCACTCCATGCGCTTGAGCTTGATGAACTCGCCCACGATCTGCGGGCCCAGCACTTCGGCGAACAACGGGTCGGCCTCCAGCGCATCGCAGGCTTCCTTGAGCGATTGCGGCAAGGTCTTGATGCCGCGCGCGGCGATCTGCGCAAGGCTCAGGCTGTAGAGGTTTTCGTTGCAGACGTGGTCGATTTCCAATTGGCGGTCGATGCCGTCCAGGCCCGCCGCGATGATCGCGGCGCTGACCAGATAGGGGTTGCAGCCGGCATCCGGCAAGCGAAATTCCAGGCGGCCGTAAGGCACCCGGACCATTGCCGAACGGTTATTGGCGCCGAAGGCAATGAACGCCGGCGCCCAGGTAGCGCCGGACAACGAATTGCCCACCACCAGACGCTTGTAGGAGTTGACCGTGGGCGCGGCGAAGGCACACAGCGCCGGGCCATGGGCAAGTAGACCGGCAGCGAAGTGATAGGCCATTTTCGACAGGCCCATGCCGCTCGGGTCGCTGGCGTCGTGGAACAGATTCCTGTTCTCGGCGCTGCTGATCGACAGGTGAAAGTGCATGCCGTTGCCGGCGCGCTTCGGGTCGGGCTTGGGCATGAATGAACAGATCATGCCCAGGTCATTGGCGATCTCGCCGGCGGCCATGCGAAAGAAGGTGAAGCGATCCGCCGAGGTCATGGCATCGCTGTAGGTGTAGTTGATCTCGAACTGGCCGTTGGCGTCTTCGTGATCGATTTGATAGACCTCGAAATCCACTGCCTGCAAGGCCTCGGTCAAGCGTTCAAGGAACACTCGGGAGCGCGACAGGCCCTTGTAGTCGTAGCAAGGCTTGTCCAGGTTGTCGCTCAGGTCGACCAGCTGCAACTTGCCCTGTTCGTCGCGGCGCATCAGGTTGAACTCCGGCTCCAGACCGGTGTTGAGGGTCCAGCCCTTGTCCTCCAGCCGCCGGATCTGCTGCTGCAATACATAACGGCTGTCATAGGGATGCGGTTTGCCATCGACATGCCCGACGCACACTACCCGGCCATACCCCGGCTGCCAGGGCACGGGCGTCAGTGTGGCCAGGTCGCCGCGGGCCATGAAGTCCGGACCGTGGGGCTCCATGCCCATGCCACTGATCGCGAACCCGGCAAAACCGGCGCCCTCTTCGGCCACCGTCTTGAGCCCACAGATCGGCACCGACTTGGTCTTGGCCGCACCATGGATATCGACAAACTGCGCAAGCACGTACTTGATGCCGTGCTTGTCGATGATGCGCTGGGTTTCTGCTGGCAACATTGCTCGTCACTCCTCGCGAAAGGCAAATCTCTAGTGGGTTGGCCCTGACTTTCCATTTATTCCTGAAAAGAAAGTTTGTTTCCCAATAGGAATGCAAGGCCCTTGCCAGATTCGCGACGGGTGCGTGATAAACCCTGTTGTGCTGTTTATATGGGAAAAATCTTTTCCCCATGGGAATATTGGCTGATGGATGTGTTGCGGACGACGCAACTTGCACTTTCTCAGTGCGAAACTAATATTACTGAACGGAAAGTGTGCAGACGACTATGCCAACCGAAACCGCCCCTCGCCTCAAGCTCGAGCAATACCTGGGCTTGCAGATCAAGCGCCAGCGCCAGGCCCAGGACCTGAAATTGTCCGATGTGGCGAAAATCGCCGATATCAGCCAGGGCATGCTGAGCAAGATCGAAAACGCCCAGGTCTCCACCAGCCTCGACACCCTCAGCCGCCTGTGTGACGTGCTGGGCTTGCCGCTATCGAAATTGTTCAGTGAGTACGACCAGCAGGACGGCAGCGCACTCTTGGTCAAGGCCGACCAGGGCATGGAGGTGGTGCGCCGGGGAACAGAGAAAGGCCACACCTACCATTTGCTTAACCACACTCGTGGGCCCAAGAAGAGTTTCGAGGCCTACATGGTGAGCATGGATGACGCCAGCGAAGAATTTCCAACCTTCTCCCACCCCGGCACCGAGTTTTTGCATTTGCTTGAAGGCGAGCTGATTTATCGCCACGGCAATCAGCTGTATCGCATGGAGGCTGGGGACAGCCTGACCTTCGAGGGCGAAATTCCCCATGGCCCTGAGGCGTTGGTGCAGGTGCCGATCCGGATGTTGTCGATCATGAACTACGGCAGCGACAAAGAGTGATTTAAGCCACATCCAAAATCAAACCGGTCACCCGCCTCGCTTTGGCTGTTGCTGTTGCTGTTGCTGTTGCTGTTGCTGTTGCTTTGGCTCTAGATCCACCCGCCCCTTCACGCCCTGAGCCTGTCCGTCAACCTGAGACTACCTCCATCGGCGCCTCTACCAACGTGGATCCACGCCCCGTCAAAGCCTGCAAGTAAGCCTTTTCGTCATAGTAGGTGCTGGTTTTCCAGCACCTATAGACGATTCTGATCCACTTGAAAGCGAGTGCTCTCAGGCCGCCTTCGCTGCGATGCGGCGGCCCGACAGGCCAGCTCCCACAGTGGATCGAATACAGCCGCGCCGGCAAGGCGGATCGCCGCACCGCTGGCGCCTACAAGTCTTAACATGTGCGACTGCAAAAAAATCCCGCCCGGAATGCTCCGGGCAGGATTTATTGAATCGCACAACCTCACACCATTCAGGCAATCGGAATCAACGGATCCGCCGCCGCCCAAGCGCTTTTTCGATCAGCCGCCGGCGGATAAATCCACACCGTGTTGATCTGCGTCTTCAACGACTTGCCTTCTTGGCGCGTCAGCTTGACCTGACGATCCCAACCTTCGGTGTAGACCGCCCCCCAAGCCCCCAAGTCCAGGCAAGTCACATATTTGGGCTGGCTGTACGGCGTCGGGTCCACACCGAGGATCTGCGCGGCAACGTTATTGCCGGCATGACGGCCCAGCACAATGGCGTGCTGGCAGGTCATCAGCGCATGGTTGCCGATGTCATCGCTGGCCGCATAGGCCACGTCGCCGGTGGCGAAGATGTCTGGCTGACCAATGACTTGCAGGTGCGCGTCGACGTGCAGGCGGCCAAGGTGGTCGCGTTCGGCAGGGATCTGCTCGGTCAGCGAGCTGGCACGCACGCCGGTGGTCCAGATGACCGTTTTGGCGTCGATGCGCCGGCCGTCGGACAAGGTCACGCCGTTTTCATCGACAGCGACAACCGAAGCCTTGAGCTGCCATTTCACCCCGGTTTCCTCGCTGGCTTCGGCAATTTTCTCGGCGATTTCCGGGCCCATGGAGCCGCCTACCTTGTCACCGCGATCGACGATGATCACGTTGATGTCCGCACCCTCACCCAGGATGTCGCGCAAACGGGTCGGCATTTCAGTGGCCGTTTCGATGCCGGTGAAGCCACCGCCAGCCACCACGACCGTGTTGCGTGCCTGACTCTGCGGCTGGTTGACCAGGGATTTGAGGTGGGCTTCCAGGCGTATGGCCTGTTCGATCTGATCGACGTCGAACGCATATTCGGCCACACCCGGGGTGTCAGGCAGTGCGAGACGGCTGCCAGTGGCCAGAACGAGTTTGTCGTAGATGCAGACCTGTTTTTCGCCCTGGGCATCGATGTAGCCCACGCGCTTTTGCTCGACGTCGATGGTCTCGGCAGCCCCCTTGATGAACTTGACGCCCACCGCATCGAACAGCTCGCCGATGGGAGCCGCCAGCTGGTGGGCGTTCGGCTCGTAGAAGCGTGGACGTACGCGCAGTTCGGCCTGGGGCGCCAGCACCGTTACGTCAACGTCATTGTGACCGTGGATATCGAACAGGCGGGTGGCGCTCAAGGCGCTCCACATGCCACCGAAACCTGCGCCAATTACCAGGATGCGTTGTTTCATTTTTAACTCCAGGGGAAAAAACCAGGCAGTGAATTGGGTTAAGGGGTCTGGAGGTCGGCACCCGCTCCCTGCTGAAAGCGTCTTCCGCTCCCGACCTCACAACTACGACTTTATTGATCGTAGTTAATTCGAGCAAGCTGTTTTTCTCAATGGTTCGAATCGATGCCATCGATAGACTTGTCACACCACGCCAAATCCGCGTTCTTGAGGGGCTTTCCAGGACCTGGAGAAAAATTCCAGATCGTTGCCTCGCTCAGGGTCAACTGCTAATATTTACGACAACATTAGTCGGAGATCGCTATGTCTCTTTACAGCGCGGGCGTCGAGTACGGCATTCATTGCCTGATATTCCTGGTGGGCAATGGTGGTGAGACCCGCGAGGCGAGCGTGCGTGACCTGGCAGAGCTGCAAGGGGTGCCACTGGACTACCTGGCGAAAATCTTCACCAAACTGGCCAAGGCAAAACTGGTGGTCGCCACCGAAGGCGTGCGTGGGGGATTCAAGCTGGCGCGGCCGGCCGATGAGATCAGCCTGCTGGACATCGTCAATGCGATCGACGGGCGCAAGGCCATTTTCGAATGCCGGGAAATTCGCGGTCGCTGCGCGTTGTTCGAGGGCGAGGTTCCCGCGTGGGCGCTGGACGGCCCTTGCTCAGTGCATGGCGCCATGCTGATTGCGCAGAAGCGCATGGAGGAAGCCCTCGCCCAGCAGACCATCCTGGACATCGCCAGAAAGGTCGGGCGTAAGGCGCCTGCGCAGTTCAATGCGCAGGTCGACAGCTGGATGAGTGAGCGCAGGGAAAAGAAAGGCACCGCCGGTGCCCAGGCCAATCAACTGATCCAGGTCACCGAGATCAAAGGCTGATCCCTACAGGCAGTCGCGCACAGCCTGGCGCATCGCGCCTGACTTTGCCCAGGGCGGCCCCTGGTACAGCGAGACCCGGCTGCCGTCCTTGTACTTCACGATATCCAGCACTTCATCGGCCGTTATGATGCTCGGTGCGGTGATCCTGTAGCCGTTGGATATCGATGTCTGGGTTGTCTTGGGGATCTCCTTTTGCCAGGCCGGCAATACGCACGCCGCTAACTCCTTGGGTATCTTATCGCTCGGCTTGTTGTAGTTCGGCTCTCCCGGCACCAGGGATGCAGGCAACGAACATCCCGCCAACAACGCCATCACCACTCCCCCCATCAACATTCGACTCATGAAGCGTCCTTAACCTGAAAAAATAAAATGTAGCCTGTTGCCGCGCTAACAGCCATTTTGTTGCATCGAGCCTCAGGGGCTGATGCTGTGATTGCCGCTGTCCGGGTAGGAGCGCTCGTTCAAAAAGCTTGTCCATCGTTCGAAGGCTTCGTGTTGCCATTGACTGACCCGCTCCCATTCCGGCCCGCTGAACTGGTGCTCGGAGATGAGTTTCATCATTTCACTGGTGGCCGCATCCAAGTCGGCTTTCAGTTCCCGGGCATGCGCCCTGAAGTCATCGGTTGTCGTCATTTTGAACGGACCCTGCCCTGGTAAAATGTCGGCACTTCACTACGACAGCGGATTTTGCGAAACGCGCAAATTTCCCGACCAATGGAAGCCCTTTGGCATCAGACGAACACAACGCCGCTCCGCGCGAATGGGTCTAAAATTTCGTAGCACAACGTTACGGGAGATCATCATGTGGCTCAACGAACATGAACAAGCGCTTCGGCGTGACCTGCAAGGGCTTGCATCGGACCTGAGATGGTCGGCGGTGGAGCTGTTGCGCATCGCCGAACAATTGCGCCTGACGGGGAACGATGTCGATGCGGAAGCCGTGAAGCGGCTGTGCGATCTGTTCCAGGGCGATGAACAACGCCTGTCAGGCTATGCCGAAGAAGTGAAAGCCAAGATCATCAGTCGAAACAAGGCTGTTTAGCGGGAGTCAGGCCGTGAACAGGTCCGTCTACACGCTTGCCACACTGATCACGGTGCTGGCGGGCTGCAGCACCGATTCCCATGTCTATCGGGATCAGCCGCTGGTGGCGAAGGTCGAGACAGGCATGAGCAAGGAGCAAGTCGAGCAAATCGGCGGCCCACCCCTGTCGATCTCCGACCGTACGGTCGAGCCCGGCACCTGTTTCGACTACAACCTGAGCCAGCCAGGTCATCAGCAACGGTACAACGTCAGCTTCGATGGCCAGGGCAAGGTCGATCATAAAAGCTTCATGACCTGTGCCGAATGGAGCCATGCGCAGCAAAAGGCCAGGGAACCGTCCCGCAGCAGCGGCGGTGGAGGCTATTGAGCCGCTAACAATTGCACAGTGACTCGATCAGCCACTTCCCCCGGTACCCAACCCTTCCAGATCTGCGGCTGGTCACGCAGGAAAGCTTCTGCCACCTGACGCGGTTGCAGGCGCTTTTCGCTCATCTGGCCCAGGGTATGGTTGAGCAGATCAACTGGCAGGTCGACCTTCTCGAAGAACGCCACCAGGTCCGGATACTGCGCCTTGAAAGGCGCGGACACACCAATCGCCAGGCTGGCCGGCATCGACCGTGTGCCCTTTGGATGCGGGTTGTTGGCGTCGGCCAGGGTCTTCCAGGCTTCGGCGTCGAACGCCGGCTCGTCGAGTTTCACCAGCTTGAAACGCCCCAACAGCGGCGTCGGCGACCAGTAGTAGAACAGCACCGGTTTGCCCCGACGGATCGAGGAAGCCACCTCGGCATCCAGTGCCGCACCCGACCCTGTGCGGAAGTTGACGAAGCTGTCGGCCAAGTCATAGGCCTTGAGTTTCTGACTGTTGACGATCTCCGATGTCCAGCCGGTTGGGCTGTTGAGGAAGCGTCCACGACTGGGGTCTTCCGGGTCGCGGAACACGTCCTTGTAGCGGGCCAGGTCGGCGACGGATTTCAGTTCCGGGGCCAGGGGCTTGATACCCCGTTCTGGGTCGCCCTTGATCACGTATTCCGGTACCCACCAACCTTCGGTGGCGCCCTTGACCGTGTCGCCCAGGCCGAACACTTTGCCTTCGGACGCGGCCTTGACCCACGCCGGACTGCGCCCGGCCCACTCTTCGCCGATCACCTGGATATCGTTCCTGGCCAAGGCCGCTTCGAGGCTGACAGTGCTGCCCGGCAAGGTATCTGTCGGGTAGCCGTAACCTTTCTCGACGATCACTCGAAGGATTTCGGTGATGAGGCTGCCGCTTTCCCAGGTGATGTCACCAAAGTGAATCGGGACGTTTTTGTCCGCCGCGGGAACCTGGGCCGAGATAAGGCTCAGGGCCAGCAGTGAACTGCCGAGCAGGGTTTTGAACGATCTCATGCGGACCTCCGGGTCAGGGCATTCAAGGGTTGGTTGGCGCTGTGCCGGTTACACTGGGCTTGGGAGCGAGTCATGTAGTCGCTGACCGAGCGTTGGGAAATGCCCAGGCGGGCGGCAATTTGCGGGTAGGTCAGGCCGTCGATCCGCGACATCAGGAAGGTGGCCCGAACCTTGCCCGGCAAGCGTTCAAGCGTGCGCTCGATGCCCTGTAACGCCTGGATCAATTGCACCTGCCCTTCGGGCGAGAGTGCTTCTTGTTGCTGATCCACGTGTTGCACCTGTTCTAGGTGCTGGCGTTCCAGATCGCGACGGCGCCAGAGCTGAAAGATCAACCGATGGGCAATGGTGGTGAGCAAGGCGCGAGGTTCGCGGATCGGGGTCAGTCCCGGCGATTCGAGTAGCTGTAGAAAGGACTCGGCAGCGATGTCTTCGACGCTGGGGCTGGCCCCCAGATACCGGCGCAGCCGTGCGCAGAGCCAAGCGTAATGCGCGCGGAATAATCCGCCCACGTGGTCAAGATGGGAAAGGTCGGTGCCGGACATAGAGGCTCCAAAGGTCAGGGGTCGCTGAATGTCCGGTGATCCGGTGCGGCGATCCTAACAAGGAGCCTTATTCATTAATAATACTTAAAAAGAATTTTTATATTCCATAAAGGAATTTCACCGCAATCGTCCGAATCCCAGATCCTCGGCCTCTCTCTGGTAGTCGAGAACGATTTGATAGTCGCTATCGGTAGCGGGCAGGATCGCTTGCAAACCAAGGATTTCAGCGACGCCAGGCTCCTGCAACGCCTGGTTCATCACCTGCCGAATGTGCCCAGCCTGTTGTTCGGTGACGGTGGTCGCGGTGATGAACGGCAATGTCGGACTGAATGCACTGCGATCGACGATCCGCAGGCCGGCCACTTCTTCTTTGGCATGTCGCGCCAGGTAGGCAAAGGTCACGCTGTCGATGGCCGCCAGGTCCGCTTTACCCTCACGCAACCATCGCAGGCTTTCGCGGTGGCTGCCGCTGATACCGACATCTGCAAAAAAACGCCCGTCTTGATGCAGCGGCGCCAGTCGGTGACGCAGCAGGTTCATGCCGCTGTTGGAGTCTTCGCCATTGATCACACCGCGGCTGTCACGAAAGGCCGGCAAGCTGCGCCGTGGATCATCGGCGCGACCCAGCAACAGGCTGCAATGATTGCCGCCACTGGCGTCCGGCAGCTCATAACGAGGACGCCCGATGATTCGCACCCGACCGCGCAATGCCGTCATCAACGGATAGCCGCAGGTCTGCGTCAGCAGCAAGTGCGGGGACAGCCACAGGTCCATCAGCGAAAGCCCTTCGGCACTGCGGCGCGTGGCCCCCAATCGCTCGAGGATGCGGCTCAGCCAACGCTCGTTGGCCTGGCGCACCGGTTCGGGGGCGACGTACATCAGTAATTCAGCGAGTTGCCGTGTCATCGAAAAACTTCCCATGCATCGTAATTCCAATAGTGGGAGCGAGCCTGCTCGCGAAGAGGCCAGCACACTCAACACTGATGTTGCCTGACGCAGCGCTTTCGCGAACAGGCGCGCTCCCACAGGGTACCTCATTCGCAATCAGTGGAACGGATGCCGCGGGCTATCGATGGCCTTTACCCCGTGCCGACGCCATAACTGGCCATAACCCTGCACCAGGAACCCGCCGCTGCGCGCCAGCCATTGCTCGCGACGCGCGTGGTAAGCGCGGGGCAAGTCGTACCAGGCCAGCCCCGGCAAGTCGTGATGCACCAGGTGCAGGTTGAGGTTCAGGAACAGCCAGCGCCACGGCCAGGCGGCCTCATTGATGACTGTCCTTTGCTCGGGCTCGGCATGGGGTCGGTGTTCATAGTAGGAGCGGATCATCGCAATCGATAGCGCCGGCACGCTGACCAGCAACAGGTAATGCCAGACCGGCAGCACACTGTAGCGGCCAATAAACGACAGCATCAGCAGGGTCACCGTGCCGTGGCTGAGCCACATCGACCAGGCCTGGTGCTCACCGGTCTTCAGGCGCTGCACCTCCTCCCGTGCCAACGCCAATAAGGCCAATGGAGCCCCAAGGACAAAACGACCCAACACGGTTTTGTTCAGCCAGTGCAGGCCTCGTTCGAACAGTGAACTGCCCTGCCATTGCGCAGCGCTCAGGTAACGGCTTTCAGGATCGCGGCCAGGCAGGGTCAGGTCTTCGTCGCGGTGATGCAACAAATGGCTGTCGCGATACAGGGTGTAGGGGTACCAGACGGCGAACGGCGCGTAGCCGAGGATCTTGTTCAGCGCTGCCCAGCGGGTGGGATGGCCATGAAGCAATTCGTGCTGCACCGACAACCAGAGCACCAGTAACGGGATCAACAACAATGTGCTCCACCACAGGCCCAACCCACCACTGCCCAGTACGATGGCGAACCAGCCAGCGTACACGCCGAACAGCAGCAACCACGTCGGCCACTCGGTGCGAGCGATCAGGCGTTGGCGCAAGGTTTCGATTTCTACACGGTGGGCGCTATCGAAGTAATGGGGCATGGCGTTGCTCAGATCGGGGACCAATCCCCTTCTGTGCAACGGCGTCGGGTTTTCTTGCAGATTATTTTGATTGTCGAACCGACCGTAGGAGCGATGGGCCAACGCGCTTGTGATCGTTCCCACGCTCTGCGTGGGAATGCATCCTGTGACGCTCCGCGTCACCGTTGCGCAGGGCTCAAGTTACGCGTCGTCAGTGGAACGCGGAGCGTCCTTGGCGGCATTCCCACGCAGAGCGTGGGAACGATCACACAGGGGCAATCACGTGGCTTGCTGATTACGCGGCTTGCCTGGACGCGCCTTGTAGCCAGGCAGCGCCGCCGCAAAGGCCAGCGCCTCTTCGCGACTGGCAAATGAGCCAAGCCGGTCACCTTGGGTGCAGACCCGCCACGGGCCGTTGTTCACACTGAGTACGTCGTAGCCGTTCATGTGCATCTTGTTCAACATCGGAACGCTCATAGTCACCTCCATCTTGGCAGTGATCACAGGGTTGACTTCCCTACCTTACACCCCCCTGCCGCGAAGATGCCGACCGGACGTCGAGTCAGCACACGGCAGTGCGATTGCACTTTTAGACACGCCTGCCGCTCAAAATATCCAGGAAACATGCAATGGGTTGCGGCCCAAATATTGCATTTTTGTTACTGTTTTATGACATTCCGGATTGAAAGAGCCCATGAAAGTACGTGCAACCGTCATTTGCGAGCAGGACCGGCACATACTCCTGGTGCGCAAACCCAGGAGTCGCTGGATGTTGCCCGGGGGCAAAGTGGAGCGCGGCGAGACCGCGCAGGATGCCGCGGCGCGCGAATTGCTGGAGGAAACCGGGCTGGGTGCCGACGATATGCTGTACCTGATGGAACTGGAAACAGGCGGCACCCGTCACCATGTCTACGAAGCATCGTTGCCGAATCCGGACCAGGCACGGCCGCAAAACGAAATTTTCGATTGCCTCTGGTACCCGCTGAATGCGGTGCACAACCTGAACCCAAGCGACGCCACGCTGCGGATCATCAAAGCGTTTCAACGTCGCCTGTAGTTCACGCGCTTCAGCCTTGGTCGCCGCCGCCCACTGGCATGATCATGCCGGTGATGTAGGACGCTTCATCGCTGGCCAGGAACAGAATGGCTGCTGCCTGTTCATCCAGCGTGCCGTAGCGCTTCATCAAGCTGCTGTCGAGGGTCTGATCGACGATCTGTTGGTACCAGACCTTCTCTTGCTCACTCTGCTCGGCACTGTTACGCGGGATAACCCGTGGCGGGGCTTCGGTGCCGCCCGGCGCAGTGGCGTTGACTCGCACCCCGCGTCCAGCGGTTTCGAACGCCAGGCAGGCGGTCAGCGCATTCACCCCGCCCTTCGCTGCGCCGTAGGGCACACGGTTGACGCTGCGGGTGGCGATCGACGATACGTTGACGATCGCGCCACTGCCCTGCTGCAACATGTACGGCAATGCCGCATGACAGCACCACAGGGTTGGAAACAGCGAACGGCGAACCTCGGCCTCGATCTGCGACGCCTCGTAATGCTCGAATGGCTTGGCCCAGATGGTCCCGCCGACGTTATTGACCAGCACATCGAGTCGACCGAAACGCTCGACGGCGCTTTGCATGACCCGGTTGCATTCCTCGTATTGCTCAAGGTCGGCGGTCAGGGCCAGGACCTGGCTGTCCTTCGCCAACTGCTGCTGAACCTCGAACACCAGCTCGGAGCGATCGACCAGGATCAGCTTCGCGCCTTCAGCGGCCATGCGTTCGGCCACGCGCCGACCGATGCCCTGGGCGGCGCCGGTGATCAGCGCGACTTTTTCGTGGAATCTGTTCATGGAGGGAAACCTCACGCCGCGCTGGCAGCGAATTTTTCGTAGTAGAAATTCGCTGGATTGATGCCTTGCTCGCCGATGTACTTGCTCACCGCTTCAACCATCGGCGGTGGGCCGCACAGGTACACGTCGACGTCGCCATCGTTCAAATGCCTGGGTTCGATGTGCTGGGTCACGTAGCCCTTGAGCGGGTGCTGGCTGTCGGGACTGGCCACGCAGGCACTGTAGGTGAAGTTGGGGATGCGCGCGGCGAAGGCTTCCAGGCGATCGAGTTCCACCAGGTCGAAATCGTTGGTCACACCGTAGATCAGGTGCAACGGGTGTTCGCTGCCCTGCTCGGCGATCTTCTCCAGCATCGCGGTGAACGGCGCCAACCCGGTGCCGCCCGCCAGCAGCAACAAGGGTCGACGGATATCACGCAGGTAAAAACTGCCCAGGGGGCCTGCCAGGCTCATGCTGTCGCCAGCCTTGGCCATGCCGGTGAGGAAGCTGCTCATCAGGCCGCCAGGCACGTTGCGGATCAGGAAGCTGACTTCGCCGTCGCGCTGCAACGAGCTGAACGAATAGGCGCGGGTCTGCTCGCTGCCGGGAATGCCCAGGTTCACATACTGGCCTGGCAGGAACGCCAGTTTGCTCAAGGACTCGCCCTTGATCGACAACGCGATGGTGCTGTCGGACAACTGGCGCACCGCACTGATGGTTGCGTCGTAGCTGGCCTGGCGGGTGCGGCAGACTTCCGAGGACGTCGGCACCCGCACCACGCAATCGCTCTTGGCGCGCATCTGGCAGGTCAGGACAAAGCCTTGCGCGGCCTCATCAGGGCTGAGGGCGTCTTCGATGTATTCCTCACCCAGATCGTAGCTGCCCGCCTCGGCAAAGCACTTGCAGGTGCCGCAGGCGCCGTCGCGGCAGTCCAGCGGGATATTGATGCCCTGGCGGTACGCGGCATCGGCCACGGTCTCGCCGGCGTTGGCGTCGATGAAACGAGTGACGCCGTCTTCGAAATTGAACGCAATGGAATGGGTCATGACGGCTGCCTCACAAGTGGTAAACATCGATGACCTGACGAACGTAGTCGTTCTTCAGGATCACTTTCTTGGCCTTGATCAAGGGGTTTTCACCGCGCACATCAAGGGTGTAGAAACTGCTGCCGAAATAGCTGTCGACGGTCTTGTAGCGAAAGCTCAGGGTGTGCCAGTTGAAGCGCACCTTGCACATTCCGTCGGCTTGCTCGAGCAGTTCGATGTTGCTGATGTTGTGGGACGTGCGGGTGTCCGGCACGCTGGCGCTGGAGCGCTCGGTCTTGATGCGGAAGATGCGGTCTTCAAGGCCGGTGCGGTTGCCGTACCAGATCAGCGAGATTTCCCGCTGTGGGTCTTCGGTCAGCTCATCGTTGTCGTCCCAGGACGGCATCCAGTACGTCGCGTCGGGGGCGTACAGTTCCAGCCACTCATCCCACTGGCGGTCGTCGAGGTAGCGTGCTTCGCGGTAGAGGAAATCACGTACCGCTTCATAGGAAATGGTCATTGCACGTCCTCCACGGCGATCAGTTTCGACTGCTCGGCAGCCAGGGCCTTGAGCATGGTCTGCTGCCAGTACTTGTGTTGCAGCACGAACAGGCCTTCGTCTTCGGTACGCACGCCGCTGAGCAGCGGATGCAGGTCAATTTCCTTGGCCGCCTCGTCGGCACCTTCGATCCAGTGCTCGGCGCCACGGGACATGTCGTTCCAGGTGGTGACGCTGCCCTGGTAGCTGGTCTGGCAGGAACGGAACTCTTCCAGATCGTCCGGCGTGGCCATGCCGCTGACGTTGAAGAAGTCTTCGTACTGACGAATCCGGCTCGAACGCGCGTGGTCGCTTTCGCCTTTGGGGGCGATGCAATAGATGGTGATTTCCGTGCGGTTGACCGAGATCGGCCGGGCGATACGGATCTGCGAGCTGAACTGGTCCATCAGGTACACGTTGGGGTACAGGCACAGGTTGCGCGAGTTCTCGATCATCCAGTCGGCGCGGGCCTTGCCGAAGTCCTGGGCGAGTTCGTCGCGACGTTCGTACAGTGGACGATCCTCGGGGTTGGCCCAGCGGGTCCAGAGCAACATGTGGCCCTTGTCGAAGGAATAGAAACCACCGCCCTGCTTGGCCCAGCTCCCGGCGCTCATGGTCGGGTTCTCGTCACCGGCCTCGCGCTGTTTGCGCTGGTTCTGGGTGGCGGCGTAGTTCCAGTGCACGGAGCTGACGTGGTAACCGTCGGCACCGTTTTCGGCGGTGAGTTTCCAGTTGCCTTCGTAGATATAAGTGGACGAACCGCGCAGCACTTCCAGGCCGTCGGTGGACTGGTCGACGATCATGTCGATGATCTTCGCCGACTCGCCCAGGTGCTCGACCAGCGGCACCACATCGGCCTTGAGGCTGCCGAACAGGAAACCGCGATAGGACTCGAAGCGCGCGACTTTGGTCAGGTCATGGGAGCCTTCGCAGTTGAAGCTGCTCGGGTAGCCCGCGTTAGCCGGGTCCTTGACCTTGAGCAGCTTGCCGGAGTTGTTGAACGTCCAGCCGTGGAACGGGCAGGTGTAGGAGCTTTTGTTGCCGGACTTGTGCCGGCACAGGGTCGCGCCGCGATGACTGCAGGCGTTGATGAAGGCGTTGAGCACACCGTCCTTGTTGCGCGCGATGAAGATCGACTGGCGCCCCATGGTGGTGGTGTAGAAATCGTTGACGTTGGGGATCTGGCTTTCGTGCGCCAGATACAGCCAGTTGCCTTCGAAGATGTGTTCCATCTCCAGATCGAACAGGCGCGGATCGGTAAACATCTCGCGCTTGCAGCGATAGATACCCTGCTCTGGATCGTCTTCAAGCAGGGACTCAAGGTATTCAGGTCGCAGGGTCATGGCCGCCGCCTCCATTGTTATTGTTCAGGCAAGGCTCATGCTAGGACGGGGCAATGGGGGGGACTATCCGCGGGGTGCAGACCTTTATCCGTTTTTTGCAGGGGGCTGGTGTTGTGTCAGCGCCACCAATGTTGACAGTACCGCCCTCTTCGCGAGCAGGCTCGCTCCCACAGGAACAACGCGATCCAATGTGGGAGCGAGCCTGCTCGCGATGGCGTCAGGGCAGGCAACATCAATGTGTCGGGATCAGTGGCGGCGCTTGAGGGTATCCGATGGCAGCTCGCCGAACTGCTTGCGGTAGCTGTCGGAGAAGCGTCCCAGGTGCAGGAAGCCGTAGTCCATCGCGACCTCGGTAACGTTGCGCACGTTGCAGGTCGGGTCGCGCAGGCAGGCATTGATGCGTTCCAGGCGTTTCTGGCGGATGTAGTTTTTTGGCGTGGTGCACGCGTTGCGTTCGAACAGGCCATACAACGAGCGCAGGCTCATGCTGGCATGGCGCGCCAGCTCTTCGCTGTCGATGTCCTGCTTGAGATTTTTGGCAATGTAGTCGGCAATCGCTTCGAACGAGGCAGCCTGGGAGCCGATTTCGAGGCGGCTGACGTTGGTCTTCATCAGGCTGAGCATCTTGCTGACGATGATTTGCGCGTAATGTTCCTGCACCCGGGGAATCTGCTCGGTGGACTCGGCCTCCTGGCAAATCATCGCCAGCAGGTTGACGAAGCCTTCCAGCTCATTGAGCTGGTAACGGTTCTCGAGAAACCGCACGCCTTGGCCCGGATAGCGCCAGCGCTGCTCGTTGCAGACGGACTCGAACAGGGACGTGGGAACCTTGAGGATGAATTTTTCGCAATCGTCAGAGTAGGTCAAATCGACCGGATCGTCGGGATTGATCAGCAGCAACTCGCCGGGAGCAAAGTAGTGTTCCTGGCCATGGCCGCGCCACAGGCAATTGCCGCGCAACAGCACTTGCAGGTGGTAGATGGTTTCCAGCGCGCCCGAAGTGACGCGAACGCTGCCGCCATAGCTGATACGGCACAGGTCCAGGCTGGCGAATTTGCGGTGATTGAGACTGGCCAGGGGGTGCCCGGCACGAGGCATCAGGATGCAATGATTACCGACATGCTGATTGACATAGCCTGACACCGCGTACGGGTCGGCATGGTCGAATATGGTGCTGCGCTGACTCAGCAGTTGCGCTTGCATCATCGGGTCACTCTCGTTGTTGTTATAGGGTGTATCTAGTCATTCTAGGGCAGTACTGGCAGCAGTGTGTCATTGGACTGACCTGTGGGCCGTTTCAAAATATAACCTGTAGGAGCGAGCATGCTCGCGATGGGCTTGAGGACGCCGCAGGGCATCAGGGCCCCAGCGTCATCGTCAGCGACCATCGCGAGCAGGCTCGCTCCTACAGTGAATCAGGACAATCAGTCCTCGAGTGCGCGAACCCGCTCGTGGCGCTGCTGCTCTTCTGGCTGGGCGGACGACTGCAGGGTGAAATCGAATTCGATTTCGGCAAAGCGACCGCTGACACCGTACTGCGCTGCACGCGCCTGGTCATCGCTGAAGGTGATCTTGGCGATCAGCTCGTCACGGGTGGCGTAGGCGAAATCGTCGTGCAGGTATTTTTCGCCGTCCAGGTTGATCTGGGTGGTCAGGTGACGATGGTCCGGTGCGGAGATGAAGAAGTGCACGTGCGCCGGACGCTGGCCGTGACGGCCCAGTTGATCGAGCAGTTGCTGGGTCGGACCGTCCGGTGGGCAGCCGTAGCCCGACGGCACGATGCTGCGGAAACGGTAGCGGCCTTCGGCGTCAGTGACGATGCGGCGACGCAGGTTGAATTCCGACTGTGAAGCATCGAAGTACGAGTAGGTGCCGCCAGTGTTGGCGTGCCACACATCAACAATGGCGCCAGCCAGGGGTTCGCCAGCGGTGTTGAACACCCGGCCTTGCATGAACAGGGTCACACCCGGATCGACGCCGTCATCCAGACGCGCTTCGCCTTGCGAAAGCGGTGCACCGGCGACGTACAGCGGGCCTTCGATGGTGCGTGGCGTGCCACCGGATTTACCGGCCTGCTCGTCTTCGGCGTCCATCAGCAGGTCGAGGTAGTGCTCCAGGCCCAGGCCAGCCACCACCAGTCCGGCTTCCTGGCGCGCGCCCAGCACGTTGAGGTAGTTGACCGCTTTCCAGAACTCTTCCGGGGTCACGGCGAGGTCTTCGATGATGTTCACCGAATCGCGCAGGATGCGGTAGATCAGGGCTTTGGTCCGTGGATCGCCGGCATCGTTGTGCAGGCCGCTGGCTTCTTCGAGAAATTTCTGGACTTCGGCAGTGTGGGAAATCTTGACGTTCATTTTATAGGTTCCTCATCTTGTAATTATTGGCATGGCGAGCTGAACGGGCTGGGTTCAGCGGTCATCCTCGCGAATCGACGAAGGATGCCGGCACATCGCGGTGACTTCGATCGCCATGTACGGATACAGCGGCAGTTGCATGAGCAAATCGTGCAGTTCCTGGACGCTGTCGACATCGAACACGCTGTAATTGGCGTAGAGCCCGGCGATGCGCCACAGGTGACGCCACTTGCCTTGGTCCTGCAGGCGCTGGGCCAGGGCTTTTTCGTCGGCCTTGAGCTGCGCGGCGCGTTCGGGGTTCATGTCGACCGGCAAATTCACGGTCATCTTTACGTGGAACAGCATAATGCTCTCCTCAGGCTTGATGAATGGTGGATGTTTTGTCGCGGCGGAAAAACGCCAGGCGTTCTTCGTCCAGGTTCAGGCCCAGACCCGGGGTCTTGGGCACATGCAGCTCGAAATCGCGATAAACCAGCGGTTCGCTGAGAATGTCTTCGGTCAGCAGCAGCGGGCCGAACAGCTCGGTGTCCCACGCCAGTTTGTTCAGGGTGACAAAGGCTTGGGCCGAAGCCATGGTGCCAATTCCGCCTTCGAGCATGGTGCCGCCGTACAGGGCGATACCGGCCGCTTCGGCAATGGACGCGGTGCGCAGCACGGCGCGCGGGCCACCATTCTTGGCGATCTTCAGGGCAAACACCGAGGCTGCGCCTTCGCGGGCCAGGTTGAACGCGTCTTCCACGCACTCGATGGACTCGTCGGCCATGATTGGCGCCGGGCTCATGGCATTCAGGCGGGTCATGCCAGCGCGGTTGTTGCGCGAAATCGGCTGTTCGATCAGGTCGATGCCATTGGTGCCGAGGATGCGGCAGGCACGCAACGCGACGGCTTCGTCCCACGCCTGATTGACGTCGACCCGCACGCTGGCGCGATCGCCGAGGGCTTTCTTGATCGCAATCACGTGGGCCAGGTCGCGATTGACCTCGCCAGCACCGATTTTCAGCTTGAAGATGCGGTGGCGGCGCAGGTCGAGCATTTTTTCCGCTTCGGCGATGTCCTTTTCGGTGTCGCCGCTGGCCAGGGTCCAGGCCACGGGCAGCGAGTCACGCACGCGGCCGCCCAGCAACTCGCTGACCGGCAGGCCAAGGCGCTTGCCCTGGGCGTCGAGCAGTGCGGTTTCGATACCGGACTTGGCGAAGGTATTGCCACGGATACTGCGCTCCAGGCGCAACATCGCGGCATTGACATTGCCGCTGTCCTGGCCGATCAACAGCGGGGCGAAATGCTTGTCGATGTTGGTCTTGATGCTGTCAGGGCTTTCGTTGCCATAGGCCAGGCCACCGATGGTGGTAGCTTCGCCGATGCCTTCGATGCCATCGGCGCAGCGCACGCGAATGACCACCAGGGTCTGGTTCTGCATGGTGTGCATCGCCAGCTTGTGCGGGCGGATGGTCGGCAGATCGACGATGATCGTCTCGATCGATTCAATGGCTGTAGCAAGCATTTCGATACCCGTCAGGTTCTTGAAGTTCTGGAGCTGATTCTCATACGGCTTTTTCCGGGCGGCCAATATAGAATTGGTCTGGCTTGATACCCTGAAGGTATACAAGCGCTCGACATCCGGAGGCTCCATGGAACTGCGTCACCTGCGTTACTTTCAGGTGTTGGCTCAAACCCTTAATTTCACCCGCGCCGCCGAACGCCTGCACATCGCCCAGCCGCCCTTGAGCCGGCAGATCCAGCAGTTGGAAGATGAACTGGGGGTGATGCTGCTCGAGCGTGGCCGACCGTTGAAGCTGACCGACGCCGGGCGTTTTTTCCATGAGCATTCCACCGCCCTCCTCGACCAGTTGCACAAGGTCTGCGACAACACCCGACGCATCGGCCTGGGGGAAAAGACCTGGCTGGGCATCGGCTTTGCGCCTTCGACGCTGTACGGCGTGCTGCCGGAACTGATTCGCCGCTTGCGCAGCGGCGATCCGCTGGAACTGGAACTCGGGCTGTCGGAGATGACCACACTGCAGCAGGTACAGGCGCTCAAGGCCGGGCGCATCGACGTCGGCTTCGGCCGCATCCGCATCGACGACCCGGCCATCGTCCAGACCGTGCTCACCGAAGACCGACTGGTGGCCGCCCTGCCCGCCGGTCACCCGCTGCTGGCCGGGCCCGTCAGCCTGCGCGACCTGGCCAAAGAGCCGTTCGTGCTGTACCCCGGCAACCCCCGCCCCAGCTATGCCGACCACGTGATCGCGCTGTTCGAATCCTATGGGGTGAGCATCCATATTGCGCAATGGACCAACGAGCTGCAGACGGCGATCGGGTTGGTGGGTGCCGGGATAGGGATCACGCTGGTGCCGGCCTCGGTGCAATTGCTGCACCGCGACGACATCGGTTTCACCCCGCTGCTGGAAGACAACGCCACCTCACCGATCATTCTCAGTCGGCGGGTGGGCGACGTTTCACCGGGGTTGAACCATTGCTTGCGGATGATCGACGAGTTGCTGCCACAAACAATCACGCCCCTGTAGGAGCTGCCGCAGGCTGCGATCTTTTGACTTTTTCAAGAGCAAGATCAAAAGATCGCAGCCTGCGGCAGCTCCTACAGAGGCTCGGGAGTATTCAGCCAGCGAATGCCCGGCGCCCGGCTTCCATCTCGGTGCGCAATTCACCGATGAAGTCAGAGATGGTACGCACGCTGGTCAACTGCTCGGTCGATACACCGGCGATCAGCAGCTTGACTTCCCCGCTGGCGGGATCAAAAACCTCGATGCGCAGCAGCCCGCCGCTCTCCGTGCATTCGCAGGCCAGGGGCTCGAAACCGGACTCTACAATGTTGCAAAGGACTGAAATGGGTATCACGGCCGATGCCTCCGTGGCAGTTGAACGGGGCGGACCCAATGAGGATAGATGCAATTTGCCGATTCCGCGCCAGTCGATACTGTTAACTGCCCCGCATTTTCGGCCTTTGCTCAATGGCTATTGTCTTTCCAGATCCAGTTCCAGATCCCCGGCAACTGCGCCGGCTGTGAACTGTCGCGCAACGTACGCGCCATGGCGGCCCGTTGCAGCGCGGCGGTATCGTCATAAAACGCTATTGGGGCAGTCCTGACCCCCGTCACCCGGGCACTGTCGAGAAGGATCTGCAGGTATTCACGGGTATGCCGTGCGGTGTAGCGATTGAGGTCGTGGAACGTCACCACCACCGGAATCACCCCGTCTACCATCGGCAGCTCGCCCCGGGCAATGCGCTCGCGAACCTCGGACATCGAACGCAGCATATGCGCGCGGCGCCGGGGGCTGGCGTTGAAGCCCCAGATCTTGCCGTCATTGGCGCTCAGGTCGGTCAGCAGCACATGCAGGCCATGCTGCTGGTAAGCGGCGAAGGTGCGTTTGTCGTAGCTCCAGAATGGCGGGCGCAGCAGGGTCGGCGGCGCACCGGTGATCGCGGCGATGTCGGCGCACCCATCTGTGAGCGCCTGCTCCAGCTCTTGCGCGTTGAGCGAGCGATGATTGGTGTGCGAGGGCGTGGCCGTGTGGAAGGCCAGGATGTGCCCGGCATCGCGCTCGCGGTGCATGACCGCCCGCCCGATGTCACTGGCGCCAGCCCGCGAGGCACGGGTCTGCACGAAAAACACCGCCTTGATGCCGGGTTGCACAGGATTGATCGCCAGGCTGTCGAGCACGGTCTCGGTCGGGTTCCAGAAACTCGAGGCGCTGGGGCCATCGTCGAAGGTCAGCAAAAAGCGGATCGGTGGTTGCGTGCGCAACGCCTGTTCGGTTTGCGGC
Source organism: Pseudomonas sp. EB271-G4-1 (assembly GCF_058791355.1). Classification (NCBI taxonomy): domain Bacteria; kingdom Pseudomonadati; phylum Pseudomonadota; class Gammaproteobacteria; order Pseudomonadales; family Pseudomonadaceae; genus Pseudomonas; species Pseudomonas sp. EB271-G4-1. Next base: position 1,655 of record NZ_JBYTEO010000013.1, on the reverse strand, counting down.
GTCATTTCAATGGGTGCGGCGATACAGCCCAGCAGACTGGCTGCCATGGCGAGCACCGATAGAACCTTGATCAACTGTTTCATGTTTTGCCTTGAGCCAGACCCCACGACGGTGGGACGAGGTTGGATAAGGTACACAGTGTTTGGTTCCGCCGCTCCCCACACCTCTGTAGGAGCGAGCAGGGGTTGGGTCAACGCAAAGGGTTTAGACATCTATGCTGAACACACCAGCCGGAGGGTTTAATCGATGTGTGGACGCTTGTCGCAATACCGGGGCATACACGACTTCGTGGCGGTGCTGAGCATTCCCGACGCCTTGATCAACCACGTTGGCGATCAACCACTGGCTCGCTACAACGCTGCGCCCACCACCCAGCTGGCGCTGTTGCATCTGGAGAACGATGGCTTGCATGCCGATTCGCAGCGCTGGGGCTGGCGGCCGCACTGGGCGAAGGATCGTGCGGCGCCGATCAATGCGCGCGTCGAGAAAGTCGCCCACGGCCCGTTCTTTCGAGCCATCTGGCCCCATCGCGCTATCTGCCCGGTCGACAACTGGTTCGAATGGGTCGATGCCGGGGACGGCACGCGGCAACCCTGGCTGATTCGCCGACGTGACCAAGGGCCGGTCTTCTGTGCGGCAATCGGGCAGTTTCCGCAGGGTGGTGCAGCCCCCAGGGATGACGACGGCTTTGTCATCATCACGGCCGATAGCGCCGGCGGCATGCTGGACGTTCATGATCGCCGTCCGGTGGTGTTCAGCCCGGAACTGGCCCGCGAATGGCTGGACCCGGCGACGCCCAGGGAGCGGGCCGAACAGATGGTGCTGCTACAGGGGGAAGGCAGTGATGCTTTTGAGTGGTACCGGGTCGATAAGGCTGTGGGCAACGTCAGGAATCAGGGGGCCGGGTTGATTGACGAATTGAAGGTATGAACACCCCTAAAACATGGCACTTTGATGCTCCTCACCGCTTGTCAGACAACGTCAGGGGCTTACATACATTTGCCAGAGCTGCGGCTAGGATTCGCGCCGTATTTCCAGTGGTATACCAAGTTGACCAAAGAGTCAGCAACAAAGGAAATTCCTTACATCAAGCCCTTGCAGAGAACTCAATTGCGCGACGATTTCACCAATAATCAAGTCGCGAGTCTGGCGTGCATTTATCTAACAAAGACAGAGCACTACCAACTCGACCATTTCATCGGGCAGTACATTCAGACCCGTAGCCTGCTTTCAATTCCCAATATCAAGCAAGTCCTGGGTTCAATCCTCGAACGCTATCCGGGTAAATCCCCGGTCATGGTCAACGAGTTGAATGCGTGGATCGACAGGAAGCTGGGTTATCGGGCCACTCATCCCGACTTTTCGCAGTTGCTGGAATAAGCTCGAAGCCCCCGCTCGATGCGTAATGCTGTTCACTTAGGCATGGGGGTTGAATAGGGATTGGGGGGGGGGGGCATATCCATTGCTGCGGTAACGGCCACCTAGGGTTCCGCTTTTACAGCGGGTCACTTTGAAAAGCGGAACGCCGCCCGGCGCAAAGTAACCAAACGCTCTTGCCCCACCACTCGGTGCCTCGCCTAGGCTCGGCATGCCAGAACGAAGGCATTGCTCCGTGGGTCGCCGCGATGGGCCGTCCCTGGCCCAGCGCGGCTAAA